>NZ_JARDAL010000008.1:0-103972 GCF_048957595.1 Acinetobacter sp. AS5
GCCAACTGTATGAGCGTGATGAGAGATCATCACAATCTGTTGCTTATCCTACTTGTAAGGATAAACGACTGTTTGGGGTTGTATAGTCAAGTAATTAAGTGCATGTGGTGGATGCCTTGGCAGTCAGAGGCGATGAAAGACGTGATAGCCTGCGAAAAGCTCCGGGGAGGCGGCAAATATCCTGTGATCCGGAGATGTCTGAATGGGGAAACCCACTTACCATAAGGTAGGTATTGCAACATGAATACATAGTGTTGCAAGGCGAACGAGGGGAAGTGAAACATCTCAGTACCCTTAGGAAAAGAAATCAATTGAGATTCCCTCAGTAGCGGCGAGCGAAAGGGGAAGAGCCCATTAAGTCATATAAGTTCTAGTGGAACGCTCTGGGAAGTGCGACCGTAGACGGTGATAGTCCTGTACACGAAAGGGCTTATATGATGATGTCGAGTAGGGCGAGGCACGTGAAACCTTGTCTGAATATGGGGGGACCATCCTCCAAGGCTAAATACTCCTGACTGACCGATAGTGAACCAGTACCGTGAGGGAAAGGCGAAAAGAACCCCTGTGAGGGGAGTGAAATAGATCCTGAAACCGCATGCATACAAGCAGTGGGAGCCGGCTTAGTCCGGTGACTGCGTACCTTTTGTATAATGGGTCAGCGACTTATATTCAGTAGCAAGGTTAACCGCATAGGGGAGCCGTAGGGAAACCGAGTCTTAATAGGGCGTTTAGTTGCTGGGTATAGACCCGAAACCAGGTGATCTATCCATGAGCAGGTTGAAGGTTGGGTAACACTAACTGGAGGACCGAACCCACTGTCGTTGAAAAGCCAGGGGATGACTTGTGGATAGGGGTGAAAGGCTAATCAAACTTGGTGATAGCTGGTTCTCCCCGAAAGCTATTTAGGTAGCGCCTCGGACGAATACCATTGGGGGTAGAGCACTGTTTCGGCTAGGGGGTCATCCCGACTTACCAAACCGATGCAAACTCCGAATACCAATGAGTACTATCCGGGAGACAGACTGCGGGTGCTAACGTCCGTAGTCAAGAGGAAAACAATCCAGACCGCCAGCTAAGGCCCCAAAATTATAGTTAAGTGGGAAACGATGTGGGAAGGCATAGACAGCTAGGAGGTTGGCTTAGAAGCAGCCACCCTTTAAAGAAAGCGTAATAGCTCACTAGTCGAGTCGGCCTGCGCGGAAGATGTAACGGGGCTAAAACTATATGCCGAAGCTGCGGATGCATAATTTATTATGCGTGGTAGGGGAGCGTTCTGTAAGCCGATGAAGGTGGATTGAGAAGTCTGCTGGAGGTATCAGAAGTGCGAATGCTGACGTGAGTAACGACAATGCGAGTGAAAAACTCGCACGCTGAAAGACCAAGGGTTCCAGTCCAACGTTAATCGGGGCTGGGTGAGTCGACCCCTAAGGCGAGGCCGAGAGGCGTAGTCGATGGGAAATTGGTTAATATTCCAATACTTCTGTGTAATGCGATGAGAGGACGGAGAAGGTTAAGTCAGCCTGGCGTTGGTTGTCCAGGTGGAAGGTTGTAGGCATGTATCTTAGGCAAATCCGGGGTACTCTATGCTGAGAACTGATAGCAAGCTGTACTTGTACAGTGAAGTGGCTGATACCATGCTTCCAGGAAAAGTCTCTAAGCTTCAGTTACACAGGAATCGTACCCGAAACCGACACAGGTGGTCAGGTCGAGTAGACCAAAGCGCTTGAGAGAACTCTGCTGAAGGAACTAGGCAAAATGGTACCGTAACTTCGGGAGAAGGTACGCTGTTGTCTGTGATAGGACTTGCTCCTTGAGCGGGCGACAGCCTCAGAAACCAGGCCCCTGCAACTGTTTATTAAAAACATAGCACTCTGCAAACACGAAAGTGGACGTATAGGGTGTGATGCCTGCCCGGTGCTGGAAGGTTAATTGATGGGGTTAGCGTAAGCGAAGCTCTTGATCGAAGCCCCAGTAAACGGCGGCCGTAACTATAACGGTCCTAAGGTAGCGAAATTCCTTGTCGGGTAAGTTCCGACCTGCACGAATGGCATAATGATGGGGGCGCTGTCTCCAGCAGAGACTCAGTGAAATCGAATTCGCCGTGAAGATGCGGTGTACCCGCGGCTAGACGGAAAGACCCCGTGAACCTTTACTGCAGCTTGACATTGAACTTTGATCTTACTTGTGTAGGATAGGTGGGAGGCTTTGAAGTCGCGACGCTAGTTGCGATGGAGCCGTCCTTGAAATACCACCCTGGTAATATTGAGGTTCTAACTCTGTCCCGTTATCCGGGACGAGGACCATGTCTGGTGGGTAGTTTGACTGGGGCGGTCTCCTCCTAAAGAGTAACGGAGGAGTACGAAGGTGCGCTCAGCGTGGTCGGAAATCACGCGTAGAGTATAAAGGCAAAAGCGCGCTTAACTGCGAGACCCACAAGTCGAGCAGGTACGAAAGTAGGTCTTAGTGATCCGGTGGTTCTGTATGGAAGGGCCATCGCTCAACGGATAAAAGGTACTCTGGGGATAACAGGCTGATACCGCCCAAGAGTTCATATCGACGGCGGTGTTTGGCACCTCGATGTCGGCTCATCTCATCCTGGGGCTGAAGCAGGTCCCAAGGGTATGGCTGTTCGCCATTTAAAGAGGTACGCGAGCTGGGTTTAGAACGTCGTGAGACAGTTCGGTCCCTATCTACCGTGGGCGTTGGAAATTTGAGAGGATCTGCTCCTAGTACGAGAGGACCAGAGTGGACGAACCTCTGGTGTACCGGTTGTCACGCCAGTGGCATCGCCGGGTAGCTATGTTCGGAAGGGATAACCGCTGAAAGCATCTAAGCGGGAAGCCTACCTCAAGATAAGATTTCCCCGAGACTTTATGTCTCCTAAAGAGCCGTTGAAGACTACGACGTTGATAGGTTGGATGTGGAAGCATAGTGATATGTGAAGCTGACCAATACTAATTGCTCGTGAGGCTTGACTATACAACACCCAAACAGTTGTTGTATTAAGCTCGATTGATTCGATATTAAACAAAGTGACTTGATTTAGTTACGCTGAACGAACAAACTACTGCAACTCAGATATACCTGTTAATGAATTCTATTTGGTAGAAAGCAAGGCAAAACGTAAGACCTAGCAAGTATCCATAAACAGTTGTGCTGGCGACCATAGCAAGAGTGAACCACCTGATCCCTTCCCGAACTCAGAAGTGAAACCTCTTAGCGCTGATGGTAGTGTGGGGTTACCCATGTGAGAGTAAGTCATCGCCAGCTCATTATTCCAAAACACCCCCTGTCAAATGATAGGGGGTGTTTTTTTGTGCGAAAAATTAAGTATTTAAAAATTATTAGTCGCGAAAGGCTAGGAATTTAAAATTCAATTTGTATGTTTTTTAGTAAATCTGTGTTATAAAAAATAAAACGGCATAAAAATTGCTTATAAAACGGGATTTTCTTTTAAGGGGGGTAACAATGAGATTATCAGTGGGCATAAAAATTGCGAACTCGCTGTCATTAACTCCACAATTACAGCAAGCAATTCGGCTATTACAACTTTCAAGTCTGGAATTGGAACAAGAAGTTCAGTTGCAACTTGATAGTAATCCTCTATTAGAAAAAGTTGAAGAGCAAATTACCCTTGAAAGCTTATCTACCATTGAATCAAATAATGAAAATCACGATCTAACCAATCAACTTAACGCCGATCATCTGCCTGATGACTTACCTGTAGATACCGATTGGGACGATGTCTATACTCATCAACCTACAAGTCTGGGGGCGGCCGAGTTCGAAGAGCGTGAAGATAATCGTCAAGGGCATCAGAGTCTGCAGGAATATATGCTAGAACAAATTAATCTGTTGAATTTTTCACAGGTTGATAAATTAATTGCTTATTGCATCGTCGACTCTTTGGATGACAAAGGTTTTTTAGATGCAGAGTTGAGTGAAATTACTGCATCAGTACAACATTTGCTCTCTTCTATGGGGTCTGAAGAGGAAATTGAAGATGATGAGGTTGCCGTTGTATTAAAGCATATTCAGCGTTTGGATCCCGTAGGTGTGGGTTCTAGAAGCTTGGCCGAATGCCTATTGGTCCAACTTGATAATTTACCTGCATCAACGCCTTGTCGAAATGATGCGATCAAACTTCTGCAACATTATGAATTGTTGATTACTAATGAACTTCCTAAGCTGATTAAACAGACTGGACTTAATCCGGAGCAGTTACGCTGTGCTGTAGATTTGCTAAAAACCTTAAAACCGCACCCTGGTCTGGAATTTGAAAATAAGGAATCAGATTATCAAGTGCCAGATGTTGTGGTGATGAAAAAGAATAACTGCTGGCAAGTCAATTTGAACTCGGATGTACTGCCAAAGTTACGCATCAATTCTTTTTATGCCAAAATGATTCGTCGTGCAGATCAAAGCGATGATAATCAGTACTTGCGTAATCAGATGCTGGAAGCGAAGAACTTCATTAAAAGTATCGATGAACGACATAAAACCTTATTGAAAGTCGCGACTTGTATTGTAGAACATCAAAAAATGTTCTTGGAAATGGGGGCGGAAGGCATGAAACCTCTGGTTTTAAGAGATATTGCCGAAGAAGTTGAATTGCATGAGTCTACAGTTTCGCGTGTAACCACCAATAAATATATGCTGACCCCGCGTGGATTGTTCGAGTTGAAATATTTCTTCTCGAGTCATGTCGGGACTACTTCAGGTGGTGAAGCATCTTCTACTGCTATTCGTGCCAAAATCAAAAAACTGATTTCCGAAGAAAATGCCCGTAAGCCTCTGTCTGATAATGCAATTGCCAATATGTTAAAAGATGAAGGCATTGATGTGGCAAGACGTACGGTGGCGAAATATCGTGAATCGTTACATATTCCTTCATCTTCTGAGCGAAAAGTCTTGATCTAAAATTTGAAATCTGGCTATTCTAGAGATTCATTATGACAGCATAATGAATCTTTTTTTCTTTTGAGGAGCAGTAAAAATGATTTGATTCAGGACTTAAAATACGGATATTTTATTTATAAGTTGCTGTATTTAAATTATTTTGTATTGTGACTCTTCTAATCCTAACGAAGGTGAGGGATAGAACTATGCAAATAACAATTCGTGGACATCATTTATCGATTACGCCAGCTATTGAAGAAAGTATAAAAACCAAGTTTTCACAGATGACGAAGCACCTGGATCAGGTGAATAGTATGCAAGTGAAACTCTCGAAAGATCATCAAATTGATAAACGCTCTAGAAAGGGCAGTAGTAATCATATCGCAGAGGCTATTATCCGATTACCGGGCATTGAATTTTTTGCTCACGCCACCGCAGATGATATGTATACCTCAATTAAAATATTAACCGAAAAATTGAAACGGCAGATTGATCGATACCGGGAAATGCATTTACAGCAGCATCCTTTAGCCCTATAAAGGACAAATGATGAAAAAGAGGTTTTAAAAGCCTCTTTTTTTTATATATATAATGTATGGATCCATGAATTATTTTTGCTATTTATAGTAAAATGGCTCGTTTTACACCCTTAGTCCTATAAGAGGTCTTGTGATGAATAATGAACAGCTCGCTGAAATTTTAGAAGCCGCTTTTCCAGAGGCGGATGTTGCTGTGAGTGGTCAGGGCGGAAAATTTGATCTCCGTATTGTGGATGATCAATTTGAAGGTAAGCGTCCAGTTGCACGCCAACAAGCTGTTTATGCTCCTCTCAATGCCCATATTGCCAGTGGTGCAGTTCACGCAGTAACGATTCGCGCGATGACAAAAGAAGAATGGCGCAAAGCAAGCTTATTTGGAGCTTAATCATTTAATGGATAAATTTTTAATTCAGGGCGGTATCAAGCTCGAAGGTGAAGTGCGCATTTCTGGTGCAAAGAATGCAGCACTTCCATTATTGGCAGCAATGATTCTTGCTGATACCCCGATTACGCTCAGAAATGTTCCTAATTTAAAAGATGTCAATACGCTGGTGAAGCTGATTGCTGGTCTTGGGATCACCATGACTTATGAAGGCGATACGGTGGTTGCTGATACGTCTACACTAGATAACCAGTTCGCACCGTATGAGCTCGTAAAAACTATGCGTGCTTCTATTTTGGTGCTGGGTCCTTTGTTGGCGCGCTATGGTAGTGCAAAAGTGTCTTTGCCAGGCGGATGCGCGATAGGTTCTCGTCCTGTCGATCAGCATTTAAAAGCTTTAGAAGCTTTAGGTGCCGAGATTGAAGTAGAAGCCGGCTATGTACATGCCAAAGTCGATGGTCGCCTGAAAGGTGGCGAAGTTGTCTTTGATATGGTAACTGTAGGTGGAACAGAAAATATTCTGATGGCTGCCGTGTTGGCCGATGGTGTGACCACGATTCGCAATGCAGCACGTGAACCGGAAATTACCGATCTTGCGCAAATGCTGATCAAGATGGGTGCCAAAATTGAAGGTCTGGATACTGATACTTTAATCGTGACCGGTGTCGAAAGCCTGCATGGTTGTGAATATGCGGTTGTTGCTGACCGGATTGAAACCGGTTCATATCTGGCAGCGGCAGCGATCACTGGCGGTCGTATCAAAACCACGCATACGGATCCGTCCCTGATGGAAGCTGTGTTGGACAAGTTTGAAGAAATGGGCGCAGAAGTAACCCGTGGTGACGACTGGATTGAACTGGATATGCTGGGTAAACGTCCGAAAGCTGTCAGTTTCCAGACCTTACCACATCCAGAATTTCCAACTGATATGCAAGCCCAGATTATGGCTGTGAATGCCATTGCTCAAGGCTTTGCGACAATTTCTGAAACGATTTTTGAAAACCGTTTCATGCATGTTCCTGAATTGGCACGTATGGGTGCCAATATTCAGGTAGAAGGTAATGATGCTGTCGTGACAGGTGTAGAAAAACTTTCTGCCGCACCTGTAATGGCAACAGATTTACGTGCTTCGTTCTCTTTGGTGCTGGCAGCACTTGCCGCTGAAGGTGAAACGCTGATTGACCGCATTTATCATATTGACCGCGGTTATGAAGATGTAGAAGCAAAGTTACAAAGTTTAGGTGCCCAAATTAAGCGAGTAAATTAATGAGCGATATGAGAAACGATGATCCAAACTTTGACGTAATGGGCAATTTTGATCATGGTTTAACTTTGGCATTAAGTAAAGGGCGTATCTTAAAAGAGACTTTACCTTTGCTAGAAACAGCAGGGATTAATCTTTTAGAAGATCCTGATAAATCTCGTAAATTGATCTTCCCGACCACGCATAAACAGGTTCGTATCTTAATTTTACGTGCTTCAGATGTACCAACTTATGTTGAAAATGGTGCAGCCGATATTGGCGTGGCCGGTAAAGACGTATTGATGGAACATGGCGCGCAAAACGTCTATGAACCATTGGATCTGAAAATTGCGGTATGTAAATTGATGACCGCTGGTAAGGTGGGGATGCAACGTCCTAAAGGTCGCTTAAAAATTGCGACCAAATACGTGAATTTGACCCGTCAATACTATGCCAGCCTAGGCGAGCAGGTGGATGTGATCAAGCTGTATGGCTCCATGGAACTTGCACCACTGGTCGGTCTGGGCGATTACATTGTCGATGTCGTGGATACAGGTAATACCTTGCGTGCCAATGGTTTAGAGCCACTTGAAGAAATTTGTAAAGTGTCTTCACGTTTAATCGTGAACAAAGCCAGTTTCAAGCGTAAGCAAGCATTGTTAAATCCGATTCTGGCACAGCTTGAAAAAGCCGTGGAAGAACGTGAAAAAGCAAAACAGGCTTAAATTTGTTGCGTAAAAAAACCGTCCTTTCAGGGCGGTTTTTTTATTTGATTGAAAATAAAAAATGTTCTAAATCTTTTCATCAATTTTACCAAAAGTTATTTCCAATAAAACTCATAGAGCTAGAACACTATAGCTGCCGACAAAAGTCTGGAAAACAGGTAAACTAAAGCCTTCGAATTCAAACCTGATGGGTAAATTGATGCGACGTTTATCGACCCAAGATCAAAACTTCAAGCAAGCATTTGCTGACTTGTTGGCTTTTGAAACTGTTAATGATCCTGAACTTTTAAAAACTGTAGATCAAATTATTGCTGATGTTCGTCAGCATGGTGATGCTCAAGTTCTTAAACTCACTCAACAGTTCGATCGACATCCAGCGCATCAATTCTCAGAGCTGGAGCTGACCCAGGAACAATTGAAAGCAGCATTTGATGGTCTAAGCACGGAAGTCCGGGAAGCACTTGAACTTGCAGCGAATCGTATTCGGGAATTCCATCAAGCACAAAAGCAAGATGGCTGGACTTATGTCGATGCTTTAGGAAATACGCTCGGTCAGAAAGTGACTCCATTGGATCGTGTTGGGATTTATGTGCCGGGTGGTTTGGCGTCTTATCCATCTTCTGTGTTGATGAATGCGGTGCCTGCACATGTGGCGGGTGTTCCTGAAATTATTATGGTGGTGCCTGCGCCGAATGGTGATTTAAATCCATTGGTATTGGCGGCTGCATATCTGGCAGGCGTAACGCGCGTCTTTACCATTGGGGGGGCGCAAGCAGTTGCGGCATTGGCTTATGGTACAGAAACTGTCCCACCGGTCGATAAAATTACCGGCCCAGGCAACCGTTTTGTTGCTGCGGCAAAACGTGCGGTGTTTGGTCAGGTCGGTATTGACATGATTGCAGGACCTTCTGAAATTCTGGTCTATGCCGAAGGCCAAAATAATGCTGAATGGCTGGCGATGGATTTACTTTCGCAAGCTGAGCATGACACTGTGGCACAAGCCATTTTCATCACAACAGATGAACAGTTGCTGAATGATGTTGAGCAGGCGATTGAAATGCACTTGGCAACATTACCGAAGGCAGAAATTGCCCGTACCTCGATTGCCAATCGTGGTGCTTTGGTCTTGGTGAAAGACCGTCAAGAAGCATCGGATTTGATTAATCAGGTGGCACCTGAGCATTTGATGTTATGTTTAGATGATGCAGAAGCAATGTCTGACAGCATTCGTCATGCTGGTGCAATCTTTATGGGGCGTTATACACCTGAAGCCATTGGTGATTACTGTGCCGGTCCAAACCACGTCTTGCCAACTTCAGGTACTGCGCGTTTTTCATCACCATTGGGTGTCTATGATTTCCAGAAGCGCTCAAGCCTGATTATGTGCTCACAAGAAGGTGTAAAAACTTTAGCAAAAACTGCGGATATCTTGGCGCAACAGGAAAACCTGGATGCACATGCACGTTCGGCACGCTATCGTTATCAATCATAAATAGCATTACAACCTCTCCCTGACCCTCTCCTAAAAGGAGAGGAGAATTTAAACCACAAAAACCTTGTGTCTTTAGTAATGAAAATTCCTCTCCCTGAATGAGCTTTAAGCATTGCTTTAAAGTGAAATGCAAGAGAGGTTAGGAGAGGGGTTAAAGAGAATACAAAATGAAGATCATAACAGAACAAATGCGTTTTTGGAGTCCTGAAGTACGTGGATTAGAACCGTATACCCCAGGCGAGCAACCAAAAATTCAAAATATTTTAAAACTGAATACCAATGAAAACCCGTATCCGCCTTCGCCTAAAGTCGTGGAAGCAGTGCAAAAAGTACTGGAAAATTCAGCGGATGCGTTGCGTTTATACCCGGACCCGGATGCTTCTGAACTGAAGCATGCGATTGCCAAACAGCAAAATGTACCTGTTGAAACAGTCTTTGTCGGCAATGGCTCAGATGAAGTCTTGGCACATATCTTTAAAGCATTTTTTGTGCAAGAGTTGCCTGTACTTTATCCCGACATTACTTATAGTTTTTATCCAGTTTATAGTCAGTTTTTTGGTGTCAAAACCAAAGTTTTACCACTCAATGATGACTTTGAAATTGTCGTGGATGATTACAAGCAAGCCAATGGTGGTATTATCATCACCAATCCAAATGCACCGACCAGTATTGATCTCGGTCTGGCAGCCATTGAGGAAATTCTACAAGTCAATCCGGATTCAGTGGTGGTGATTGATGAAGCCTATGTCGACTTCGGTGCTGAATCAGCAGTCAAGCTGGTTGAGAAATATGAAAATTTAGTCGTATGTCAAACCACATCGAAGTCACGTTCTCTTGCAGGTCTGCGAGTAGGTTTCGCCATTGCTCAGCCCCACTTAATTGCAGCTCTTGAAGCAGTCAAGAATAGTTTCAACTCCTATCCGATGGATCGTTTTGCGATCGCTGCAGCGGTGGCTTCTTTTGAAGATCAGGAATACTTTGAAGCACAAAATCAGAAAGTTATTGCCAGTCGTGAAACGTTAGTAGCCCAGCTGAATGAGCTTGGTTTTAAGGTATTACCTTCGAGTGCTAACTTTATTTTTGCCACATTACCATCTAAGGATGCAGGCGAACTTGCAAGTGAGTTGCGTGAACGTGGCATTATCGTGCGTTATTTTAACAAGCCACGTATTAACCAGTTCTTGCGAATTACTATTGGTACAGATGAGCAAAATCAGCGTTTAGTCGATACGCTAAAAAATGAGATTTTGGTGTGATTAAATCCCTCCTAGCCTCCCTTTTCAAAGGGAGGAGTTCCCTCCTTTACTAAAGGAGGGTTAGGGTGGATTTGTAGAAAAAAGCGAATCAAATGATTCGCTTTTTTATTTACTCAGGCTGATACCACGTATTTAACAGATCCAGCATTGCTAAAACCTTATCAAAACATTCTTGGTATTCAGCATCACAATCAGAAGAAATGGTAATACCACCACCCGCCCATAAAGAAACATCTTCTTGATATTTTTGGATGGAACGAATCAGAATGTTCCAGGAACCGGTACCATCAAAATTAAAATAACCCATTGATCCACAATAAGCACCACGTGCAGCACCTTCCAATTCAGTAATAATCTGCATGGCACGAATTTTAGGTGCGCCCGTAATTGAGCCACCTGGTAGGGCTGACATTAACACTTCGAAAGGATTCACATCTGCTTTTAAGGTCGCTTCTACTTCGCTCACCATATGATGCACTTGATTAAAACTTTCGATATTAAATAATTTGGGTGTTTTAACTGAGCCTGTTTCCGCATAAACACTTAAATCATTACGTAATAAATCCACAATCATGACATTTTCTGCCTGATCTTTTTCCGATACTTTTAAGGTTTTTTTAGATTGTTCATCCAGCACTGGATCGCTATAGCGTGGCATGGTGCCTTTAATTGGTTTGGTGATAATTTTCCGATTTTTTTCGAAGTCAATAAATAACTCGGGTGAGCAGCTGAGTAATTCAAAATCACCAATACGCAAATAACCCGCATAGGGCGCTTCGGTTAATGTCCAGAATGCTTGGGCAGTCGCTAAGAGGGAGCCTTGGGCACGACCTTTAAACTCTTGGGTTAGATTAATCTGATAGCAGTCACCTGCAACAATATAGTCCTGAATTTTCTGAAAAGCCTGAGTATAGACAGATTTAGTCCAGCGTGAGGTACAAGGATTTTTTAAATGAAATGTCGAGTGAATTTTATCTTGATTAAGTAAGTTCTGAATATAATTGAAGATCTGTTCTGCCTGGGGGTCATCACTATAGAACATCCAGCCATCAGGGGTTGGTTTAATGTAGGAAGAAAATTGACCAATAAATAAACCAGGTTGAGGACGATCTGGATACTGAATATATTGTTGAGCCGCATAATCGTAGCCGATAAAACCAACATAACCTCCATGAAATTCATTATTTTGAGGATTTTTTAATGCATTAAACGCTAAATTAAATTCAGATGGGCTGGGCTGATATTGTTCAATCCCTGTTCTTTTAAAAGACTGAATTCGTGATGTCTGCTCAACAAAATATTCTTGAGCGCAGCAGGCAATAAAAGGCCGACCATTATTATTTAAATACACCAGATGATCTAATGTCTTCAATGCGGATAATAGATCTGTAACCAGACGTGATTCAAACTTTAAGGGACGATGATAGAGAGCTTCGGTCATTCAGTTATGGAGAGTTCAATATGACTCACTATTTTATATCAAGAAGTCAGGAAAATATTTTTAAATCATAAAATACCGTTTATCGGTAAGCGACAGATTGCGACCAACAACAGTTGATCAAAAACTGACTCAAGGCTAATTTAAGTGGGCTAGCAAATTACTCAAGGAAAGATGCTTAAGCTGTCAGAAAATAAAAAATACAGCCTAAACACTGAGTAATTCACAACCAAAAAAAATAGTACTCTTGGGAGAGTAAACAATGAAAAAATTTACAAAATTAGTTTTAGCGACTTCAGTTGCATTTAGTGCCAATGCGATGGCGATGCAAGCAATGGATGATGCATCTCTAAGCGAAACAACGGGTCAAGACGGTATTAGTATTGGTATCGGTATTTCAAAAATTGAAATTGAAAAACTATTTATTCATGACAATGATGGTTTATCTTCTAGTTCTACAATGAAGTCAACTGGTTTATTATCAGATGCAAGTGGTGTTGTATATAAAACTGGTACATTGGCAACGAATCAAGGTGGGACTGTAGTAGATATCAATACACGAACCGCTTCATATGACCCTGTTGCAAAAGATGTCAGCTTAGGTGGTACAGGTGGGGCTGCTGCAATCGTAATCTATGGTAATGATGAAGCAGGTCATAAGAATGAAAACCATGGTGTTGTTGTTGGTGCAAACTATGATGACAATGGGGCTTACTTACTAGCTTCGCGCAACCTTATGGATTTAAAAATTGATTCTGATGCAAATGGTGGTGATCCGTTCATTAACATTGCAGCTGAAGTTTCAGGCCTAGACATCAGTATTGGTAAAATTGGTGTTGTAGAAAGTGGTGCTGAACCAGCTGCTAATGCAAATACTATTCGTCGTGGTGGTCAAGGCAAGGTTAATGACATTTTGTCTGGTTTATCTCTTAAAACAGGTCCTATGTCTGCAAACATTCAATTGGGTGCAGCACCTCAAGGCGCGATGATCAAGTTGAATGCGACAATGATTGGTGGTTTGACAATCAACGATTTGGGTATTCTTGATAATTCAACAGATGGTGCAACAATTGCTGCCGGTATAACAACGGATGGTCCCGGTGAAATCTTTATCGAGAGTATCAAGCTTACAGATGCTAATTCTAAAAATTTAACTTTAAATCAAAATATTAGTGTATTTGGTGAGTCAACTGCAAATAAAGGTTTTATTCGTATTGTCAGTACAAGTGGTGCGCATGATAACTATGTGAAAGGTATTCATTTAGGTAGCCGTGACGCAGCATCAATTGGTGATATGGAAGTTCAAGGAATGCAGACTTATTACAGTCCAGCGCAAGGTACATACCATCCAGGCGCAGTTATTACTATTTCAGGTCACTAATCTTTATTTAAAAAAAAGCGCGTGTTTACACGCGCTTTTTTATGACTAAATCATTTATCCAAAAAATAAAAAAAATACTGTATTTTTTTGAAAAAGCAGGTATCTTTCTAGTTACAGGGAAGTAGAGTTAATGCTCTATAAAAAGAAAAATAGGCACATTATGCCCATTATAAGAAAAGTTAATAATTATGTTAGAGATCGCGTTGGGCTCGGCATTGATGTATTACGCTGCCAAAGAAGCTCTGGATATCAAAAAACAGCCGAATGGTGCTGTTCACTATACTGAAGTTCTTGATTCAAGAAATGACTCTTTTGTGCGTATGCACCGTGAAGCTGTGGAAGTAAAACCTGCACTTCTGGATCAGTTTCAGGGCATTGTACGTCAGGCTTATGATTACAGTTGTGGTTCGGCAGCGCTTACGACCCTGCTCAATGGTTATGTCGGTACGCAGCTGGATGAGCAGCAAGTCATGAGTGGGCTGATGAAATTCGGTGAAACGGATAAAATTGTTGAACGTCGTAGTTTTTCTCTGCTTGATATGAAGCGCTTTGTATCAGCCTTAGGGTTGGAAAGTGGAGGCTATCGAGGGGAGTTCAAAGATTTAGTTAATCAAGATCAGCCCGCCATTGTTCCGATTTCCTATGCAGGATTTAAGCATTTTGTAGTTTATAAAGGTTATAAAAATGGCCGGGTTTATGTCGCAGATCCGGCACTTGGTAATATCAGTTTTGAGGAACGGCGTTTTCAGGATATTTGGGAAAATAACACTTTGTTCCTGATTAATGTACCTGAACAATATCGCAAAAATTTTCTAGCATTAAAAGAATCAGATATGCGCCATGTAGAAGATGCTACGATCAATCGCTATGCCTTGGTTGACATGCAGTATCCACAATTTTATATGGACAAAATTGCTGATAAAGCTTCTACGATCCGTATGGACCGTAATCGTAATACAGAGTCAGAAAAATTTGGGGAATATCAACATAACTTCCTGAGACTGTATTACAAGAATAAATAAAATGAAAAACAGTAATAAAAATTAAAATGGTGAAATGGATATGAACAGTAAATGGATGAACAAGACGTTCTTGGCACTGAGCATTCAAATGGTAATGGGCGTTGCATTTGCTGCAGAAGAACCAGCACTAGGTGAATACGAAACGGTTGATGAGGAAGTTGTCGTTGAAACTGCTGCATCTGTACCGGCTCAAACCGGGCAGGTCGAAACGCAGGCTGCAGAAGAGTCAGAACTAGGTGAATATGAAGCAGTTGAAGAGGCGGTCGTTGAAACAGCATCACCTGTAGAGACTCAGGCTGGCCAAGTCGTAGATGCATCTCAAGCTTTACAGCAACAAGAAGGAGATGCTACTCAGGCAGCTAATCTGGAAGAAGTATTTACGTCAAATGAACGCCAATACTCTCTGATAAAACAAGGCGAAATTTCATCATATTACGATATTGATTATACCTATTATCGAGACACTCAACTTGATATAGAAATGGCTCAGGGCCAATTGTATCAACTACGTGTTCAAGAAAATGCAACACATAGTATGACCAATACTTTCACTTTCCAATATGGCGTGAAAGATAACCTGACCTTGACTGCATCCTTACCTTTAGTGGCCAAAACTGACTTGTTAAAAGATACGTCTACTGCAGGTTTGGGCGATATTAGTTTGGGTGCTCGCTGGGAACCCTTTCCACTAAAAGCGGGTCGTCTGCCTCTGATTTTATTTGCAAATTTGTCGACTAAAACGGGTGATAGTCCTTATGAAATTAATGCCGCGACAGATCTAGCAGCAGGAAAGGGTTATTACTCTGCTGGAGTAGGTGCTAGTACGCGTAAATACATTGATCCAGTCGTGCTGTTTGCATCAGTTTCTGCGAACTATGGTTTTAAAGAATCAGGCCTAAATCAGCGTCGAGGTAGCCGAATTATTGAGGAGTTTGAACCTGGTGTTAGTGGAGGCTTTGCCTTTGGTTTCGCATATTCATTTAACTATGACGTTTCGATGACCATGTCCTATCAGCAAAGCTTTAATACCGGTGCGGAATTTAGCTATAACACGGGTGAAAGTTATTCTGCTGCGGATCAGACCAGTTCTACCTTTGCAATTTCCTTAGGTGTGCGAGTCTCTCCAGAAACCATTGTTAATGGTACTGTTGGCCTAGGGCTGACCGAAGATGCACCGGATGTTTCGTTGGGACTGTCATTCCCACTTGATATTTTAGGTTTTGGTAAAAAAATTAGTTAATAGGGGGTGTCGTATGAAAAACATTCGACTTAGCCCGTTATTAATAGGAATTATTCTTGCGGGCTGTTCAAGTTATACCTTTGCACAATTGGGAACCAACCTTTCAGTTGATTTACGTGCACTATCCATGGGGAATGCTGTCACTGCAGATCCTCCAGGGGTCAATGCGGTCCACTTTAACCCGGCTGCACTGACTAAAATTAATGGGCTGCAAACCGAACAGCAAATCATTGTGGCTAATTTTGATATCCAGCGTGAGTTTTCAGTACCCGCCGGATATAACGTATTTGGCTATTCTGATGATCCTATTGTCTGTAATGACGGTCCTGAAGTTTCATCTGATTTGTGTACCGATTTTAAAGGGTCGGTCAAAGGTGATGTGGAATATGTCAGCCTTTATGTCCCTTTTTTGAAAAAAATGGTGGATTTAGGGGAAGGCCTTCCTTTGACTGCACCGACCATGGGGATCGCATACAACCCACCTGGATCTAAAGCCACGTATGCGACTGCTGTTTATGCTCCTCTCATGGCAGGTTTTGGTCATGAAGATGGTAACCCGGCAAACTTTATGGGGCAGCAGGTTGCTTTAGAGCGGATTACCTATCTGTCACCATCCATCGGTTATGAGGTTAATGACCAGCTGTCGATTGGTGCTTCTATCGGGATGTCTTATCAAGCCATTGGGATGAAAACGGACTTGCGTTTCCCGAATGAGTTGATCGGAATGTTGCGTATGATCGACGAAGTTGTGTGTACGCCGTTTAAAGAAAATTCCGACATTATTACAGATATTCTTTTGCTCGGGATCTGTAATGCGGATGAGGGGATGAATCCATTTGGCAAGTTTGGTCAAATGCAACTGGAGCTTGAGCAAAACTTAAGCCCAAGTTATAACCTGGGAATATTGTGGGAACCGCGCGAAGATTTTAGTTTTGGTATGGTCTACCAAAGTTCTGCGAAAATGCGCTTAAAAGGTAAATATCATATTGATAATGCCAAAGCCCCTCAGGAAATGATCAAAGGTTTGATGACCTCGCCAACCGGTCAGATTCTGGCGGCTATTCTTGGCTTTCCAAATTATATACCATCAAGTGAATCAGGTCTGGTGTCGATGGATTTTGAATATCCGGCGCATTTTCAGGCAGGTATCAAATATAAAGTGATGCCAGATTTGCAAGTCAATTTTGATATTGGCTGGACAGATTACAAGGTCTGGGACGAATTTAAATTCGAATTTGACCGTACCATTTCAGCCCTAAAAATTGCCAAAATTTTGTCTGCTAATGTCACAGATTCTTCACTGGCTTTACCTATGGGATTTGAATCGCCGTGGAACTTTGGTATTGGTATTGAATATGCCGCTACAGACCGCTTGAAGCTTCGGGCAGGTTATGAACCGCGTACCAGTGCTATTCCAAAAAATAAGCGTAATACCATGGTGCCGATCAATGGTGCACAGCTCTTTGGTTTAGGTGTAGGTTACCGTTTCGATGCAGACACTGATCTGGATCTCTCGATTGGTTTCTTGCGCAGCAAAGATCAAATTCCAGCCAATACCAGTAGTTTAGCCAACCAGACCGGAGTAAATAATCTGTTATTGAACCCATATGCAGGTTTAAACGTAAAAACAGATACCAAAATTACAATTTTAGGTTTGAATTATCGCACTCGTTGGTAAGGGAAAAATGATCAAGACAGGGAACGTTGGATTGACAGCGGTACTGGCATTAAGTCTGGTATCCGTGTCTTTTTATACAAGCGCTAAAGAATTTATTACGATTATTGGTCCGGATGGACGACCATTAGTCGTACCCCGTAATAATGCAGAGAAAAAAACTGAGGACAAATCTCGATTGTCGAAAACAGCAGGAATTGCAGCAGTTCATTCCACACCTGTAAAGCAAGACTTAGAAAAAGTGCCCGTCGTAGAAAATGGACAAGTTAAACCTAAGCATGGCCATAATATGGTTGTACAACCAGTACAACCAGTACAACCAGTACAACCAGTACAACCGCATATTGCACAAGCACAGATTGAGTCTACACCACAATTAATACCTGAATCTAAAGCTCCTCAAATTTCTGATGCTGAAACTGGATCTTCTGTTGCTACCATACAAAAAACGGGATTTAGCCAGGTTGAAGGCATTGAATATGTAGATAGTGAGTATCTGGAAAATAAAGAATTTAATTTGGAAGGCAAAAAACGTTTCTATAGCATGCCCGAAGGAGTAGTAGATAAAAATATCGGAACTACCCGGATCCAGACAATTGAACGTGAAAAAGGGGTGGGACAATCCGTATTAAAATCCTTGTTTCAAACTCCAGAAGTAGATTCCGGTCCTGTGGTACTGGCTCAAAGTTATTATCGTATTTCACAGTCGGAGACTATCGATAGCTTGGGCATGCAGTGTTTTACTGATAAGAAAATTAAAAAAGCGAAAGAAATCAGCCTTAAAAAAGCAGTTAACCTGTGGCCTCGTGCGCCTCTTAAAGCAGACGAATTTGATTTTGAAGTGGTCAAGCTTCAATCCGATATCCAGAATATTCAGATCAACTCTTATGCCTCTAGCCAGAAAAATCCAACGTATTATTGGCCTTTTGTTGTATTTTTAGACAGTCGTGGCTGTGTGCTTGAAGGAGCGGGCGGTTTTAAAAATCAGGAAGGACAGGCGAATATTATTCAACATGAGCGTATCGAAGGGGTTCTCCAGATTCCTGCACAAACTGAATATGTATTATTGACGCCTTTGGCCTCCGCGATAGATGTTGAAGACAAGATGCTGACAAATCATGGACAACTAAAATTAGTCGCCATTCGATAAGGACTATTCGAGTATAAGAATATGAAAAATAAAATATTATTTCCATTTGCTATAAGTACACTTTTAATGGCACTGAGCGGATGTGGTGGGGAAAGTGCCAATGTTATAAAAGAACCAGGTGATGAAGCTACGGAAAATGGTGCTTGTACCCCCGGTGAAACTAACTGTGTGGAATGGGGGCTGGAATATCCGCTTGATGGTTTAAATTTCAACTGTAGTGGCGATACAGAAAATACGTTTATTACCTTATTTGACAGTAAAAATGGGGTAGCTTCTGGAACCTGCCAAAAGACCGATAATATTGAGTTTTCTATTCAAAGTTTTGGTTCGAATAAGATTAATTTAGGTCAAATAAAACTCAGTGATTATGCCAGTTTTAGTGCCCAGACCCAGCTGCCACGTTTAAGTGTGATTGATATTGCGAGTGGGATTAGCGGACGCCGGGTAAGTAACTTGGAGCCTACTGATCCTACCGTTCAGGTGGCCATGCGTCTGGTTAAAATTCTGCAAGCTTTGGCACTACAAAAGGGAAGTATTGTTAATCCATCTGATGTGCAACCTTTATATATTACTGAAGACATGCGCAAAAACCTGGCTAAAATCAGCGGAAATATCAGCCTGACTGATGCCGATTTGGCGACCAAAATTAAAGATTTTATTGATATTAGTCAAATTTCTGATGAGGTCGCTTTTGCTACAGTCAAAAAACTGGTGACGATTGCCAACGCAGCTGTGTATCAGCCAGAATTTTCATTATTTTCAACATCCGGCGTGATTGGAAGTAACCTGACGGGTTCAGATGGACTGGTGGGTTGTAATCAAAGCCCTTGTGATATTAAGAATAAGAATACTAAATATTTATTTGGCCATTTTATGCTGATTACCGATCGCCAGGGCTACACCTTTGGCAGTGGCCTGCAATGGCGTGATACTCAGTCAAAAGTGGCGAAAGAAAATTTATCCTCCTTAGGGGGAGTTAATGCTGAACTCATCCGTAAGGTGAAACCGGTACAAATGACCGCTGATCCACAAAGTTCATGGATTCATCCAACCAGTAAAACCATTAACACGCCTTATCGCCTGAATGTCGCAAATAATGCGACTCAGCTTGAGTTATATCAAGGCAGATTATTGAATGATTATGTGATTGCGGGTAAAGAAGCTTTCTATAAGGTGGTGACTGATAAAAAATCGCTGGATACTTCCGATCAAGCTAACTTGGGATTGTGGCGTTTGCAGGCCGATGGTGAAAACTATACGGGAAGCATTGATCTCTACAAGATTTTCCCGATTAGTTATCTGGATCGTCAGGTCTTTAAAACAGCGCAGAACGTCGCAGATGGGGAGAAATACATTTTCCCAATGTATGCCAATCTGGAATTTAAATTTACAGATACCACTGTCAGCCCAATTACTTTAGGAATTGTAATTGACAGTAATGGTGATGTACGCACCAATATGCAATCCTCTAATAATTTCGCGACTGATCCGGTGAATGGCTGTCAAGGCGATGTGTTGGCAGATACGCTCTTAGATCATCAAGACATACAACAATACCGCCTCGGGACTTTGGGACGTGCATTTGTCGCTGATAAAGCGGTTTCCATGCGCCTGATTTTGGCCAATGAAAAGTTTGGTAATATCAATGGTGCATTGGTAGGGGTAGATTCACGCATCCAGTCTTCACCGGATTCTAGGGATTCGATTGTGATCGGTGGTGCGCTGCTCAATTTATCTAATGTGTTGGATACTAATGTCGGCCAGAATGGGCGTGTAACTTTCCTGAATTCGGCAGGTGATGGAGTACAATGGGCCAATACCTATGCCAGTTTTCAAAAAGTTTATAATAGTAACAATGAGGGTGAAACACCGGCAGATATAAACCTGGCAAAATTAAACGGTGGTTCGGTTGAGTTTAAGCTTGCGGATTGCTACCAAGTCAAAGCCAAATAATATTTCTTAAAAATAAAAAAATCCTATCTTAGTATGGGATTTTTTTATGCATATTAGATTTAACCCGTGTGGTCTAGACGTGTGCCTAAGGTTTCCAGATGCATTGGAAAAATATTATTTTTACGGTCTTCAAAATAATGTCTGAGGGTATGTTCTACACTCGGGAAGGCAAGTTCAGTCCAGGGAATATCTGCTTCATCAAATAAACGTGTTTCGATGGTCTCTTCACCCGCACCAAATTTTCCATCAATCAGATTGGCTTTAAATAGTACATAAATCTGACCAATACGTGGAATGTTATACATACAGTACAGCTGTTCAATGTCTACTTCAGCTTCGGCTTCTTCGCGGGTTTCCCGTGCAGCCCCTTGCTCCATGGTTTCAAACAGTTCCATATAGCCGGCAGGTAAAGTCCATAAGCCATAGCGTGGTTCAATGGCACGGCGGCAGAGCAGTACTTTGTTTTCGAATAAGACCAAAGTGCCACAAATCACTTTCGGATTAATGTAATGAATAGAGCCGCATGAATCACATACGCTGCGAATTTGCTGATCGCCCAAAGGAATTTTAGCAGTGGTTTTATGTCCACAATTCACACAGAAGTTCATATTCATCATCAATGATAAAAGTATGCTCAGGATAACTGAAAAACCAAAATTTGGCATCATTTCTCTCCCGCCCAGACTAAAATCAGCTATGATGAAATTATGATCATCGTCAGGGCTGAGAGAATGGATGCATGTGAATTGACACAAAGGTTGCAGCAACGCTTACGTTTTTCCAAGCGTATCCGATCTGCGCATGCTGCCGTGTTGATTGCAATTACAGATGAAGCTGACCCCAAAGTATTGCTGACGCGCCGTTCAGCTTATTTGAATAATCATGCTGGAGAAGTCTCATTTCCCGGAGGGAAGCGTGATCCGCAAGATACCAGTAATATTGTGGTGGCTTTAAGAGAGGCCTATGAAGAAACGGCATTGAACCCCTTTGATGTGCATTTAATGGGTGATTTGCCCATGCAAAAAGCCCGAAATGGTATGCTGGTCAAGCCGATTGTGGGATTGATTCCTCCGCAAGTGCAACTGATTCCACAACCAACAGAAATTGACCGGATTTTCTTTGCTTCATTGCAGCATTTGCTTGAAGTGACGCCCACACCCTATGAAGTCCGTTTTGCCCAGCAATCTTTATATTTTCCGAGTATGCGGGTAGAAAATGAAGTGGTTTGGGGCTTGACCGCACGTATGCTGATTTCTTTATTTCAATATGGGCTGGATTATAAAAAAGACTGGCCATTCTTGCTTAATTCTCCAACCTTTAAACGCTCCAATTTTTTTTAATCATTGAACAGGATTTTATCAATGTTGTATAAATTTCAGGGACATATACCCACCGCTATACATCAGCCATGGGATGGCTGGGTAGCACCGACGGCAACGGTGATTGGACAAGTTGAGCTTGGACGACAAGTCAGTGTCTGGTTCGGTGCCGTAGTGCGCGCAGATAACAGTAAAATTAAATTGGGTAACTTTAGTAATGTGCAGGAGAATGCAGTACTGCATACGGATGCCGGTATCGAGATGAATATTGGCAATTATGTGACAATTGGGCATCAGGCCATGCTGCATGGCTGTACCATTGGCGATAATAGCCTGATCGGGATTCAGGCAGTTATTCTAAACAATGCCGTGATTGGCAAGAATTGTATTATTGGTGCCAATGCCTTGATTCCGGAAGGCAAGGTAATTCCAGATAATTCTGTGGTGATGGGCTCACCCGGTAAAGTGGTAAAAACGCTGGATGAAGACAGTATTCAAAAATTAAAAATGAGCGCCATGCATTATGCCGAGCATTTTCAGAAATTTCAGGATTTGGAAGAAGTGCAACTCTAAGGCACTCTCTTATTGAGTGAATCATAAGCCTAGATTTTCTAGGCATTTTTGTATCTGTTTCGGGAAAATCTCGCGTAGCGGATATGAGTGGAGTATCATATCCGCGTTTTTTATATTCTCTGAATTAAGGTTGTGCATGAAAGTGCTGGCATTGGAGACTGCCAATGAGCAGTGTTCCGTTTCTGTAATCAATGATACTCAAGAACTATTTTTTCAGCTTGATGCGCGCGCCAAGGCACAAACGCAAACGATTCTCCCGATGATTGAACAAGGTTTGCAAGATCTTGGACTGGCTATTGCTGATTTGACCGCGATTGCCTTTAGTCGTGGTCCAGGTTCTTTTAGCGGTGTGCGTATTAATGCTGCCGTGACTCAGGCCTTGGCTTGGTCAAATGATGTGCCGGTAATTCCGGTGTCGACTTTGCAGGCTTTGGCACAAGCTGCCTATCGTTTGCATGGTCTGACTGAAGTGTCTGCGGTATTGGATGCGCGCATGAGCGAAGTTTATATCGCGAGCTATCAACTGGATGCACAAGGAATTATGCAACCGGTCGATGATGAGCAACTATTAAGTTATGCAGCAGGTAGCCAAGCTGTGCGCTTTACCCCGGTAGGTTCAGGTGCTGAACTGGTACAAAGTGAAACTTCAATTTATAAAGATGTGCATGCCACCGCACAGGATATCGCCAGCATTGCACGTGCAGCGGCACAAGCAGAAAACTGGGTCAGTGCAGAATTGGCATTACCCGTATATTTACGCGATAACGCGTGGAAAAAAATTCCAGAACAAGGCAAAGCATAATTAATTAGGATAAAGCATGGATCTTTTACTGCTACTCAAAGCGGCCATCATGGGTATTATCGAAGGCATTACTGAGTTTTTGCCTATTTCCAGTACCGGCCATTTGATTTTGGCATCAGAATTAATGAATTTCTGGACCAAGGAAAAGAGCGATGTATTCGTCATCGCGATCCAGATGGGGGCAATTGCTGCCGTTATTTATGAATATTGGGCACGTCTTTGGGGTGCAGCGACCGGGATTGTCAGCGGTGAACCGCAAGGTCGCCGTTTAGGCATTGGCCTGATTCTGGCTTCTATTCCGATTATATTGATTGGTCTGACTTTGGGACAAACCGTCAAACAATTACTGTTTAATGATATTGCCATTGCCATTGGTTTGATCGTCGGTGGTTTGATCATTATCTGGATTGAAAAGAATCCACCACAAGTCCGTGTCCATGAAGTTGAAGAACTCAGCATTAGAGATGCGATCTGGATTGGCCTGATTCAGGTTTTATCCTTGATACCGGGAACTTCCCGTTCAGGTGCAACCATTATCGGTGCGATGTTCCTGGGGGTGTCACGTAAGGCCGCTACTGAATTCTCATTTTTTCTGGGTATTCCGGTGATCATTGGCGCTGGTCTGCTAGACCTTTATCAAAGCTATGATGTCTTAAATACCACTGAAGACTGGACCGTGATCGGGGTTGGGCTTCTGGTTTCCTTTATCTCGGCATTGATATTAATCCGTGCGCTTGTCGCTTATGTGGCCAAACGCGATTTTATGATCTTTGCCTGGTATCGTATTGCTTCGGGTCTGCTGATTTTATTATTTGCCTATACAGGTTGGAAATTATGGTAAGCGCGATTCGCTTATATGCCGAATCTGACGATCAAGAGAAAGCACAGCACTTCGAGGCTGTGCTTTCTTCTCGTGGGGTGCAGGTTGAGATTGAAACTGTTGAAAAACTCAATGCACGTTTTTTCCGTTTAAATCCTGAACTGGCCCTCTGTGTCGATGCTGACGGACTCTGGTTATGTGCCAACGGCATGAAGATGCAACCGGACTGGCAGGCGGAGACCGGACGGTTAAAACGCGCATCTTTGAAATCGGAAATGATTGCACGCGCCTGTAATTTAAATGAAAAACCAAATTTGGTCGATGCGACTGCGGGTCTGGGACATGACAGTCTGTTGATGGCGCATTTAGGTGCGAAAGTCACCCTGGTTGAACGGCATCCGATTCTATTCACCTTGCTTGAAGATAGCCATACACGTGCCCAGTCGGACACATTCCTGAGTCAGGTCGTATCACGGATTCATTTGGTTTTTTCTGATTCAGCCGATTATCTGCAGCAACAGGCCCAGCAGCATCAAATTGTCGATGTGGTTTATCTTGATCCAATGTTCCCACAGCGTGATCAAAACCAGCAGGCAGCCAAAAAGCAGGCGCAGGTCAAAAAACAGATGCAGCTGTTACATATGTTATTGCCTGAAGATGGTGAAATGGATCTGGGCGACAACTTACTGGAACTGGCGCAGAAAATTGGCAAGCGTGTCGTGGTCAAACGTCCGCGTCTCGCGGTATTTCTGGCCGGAAAAGAGCCAAATCATCAATGGCAAGGCGATGCTTGTCGCTTTGATGCGTATTTTCAGCATGAACTTGTAGCTGAATAAGATAATGGCTTCTTTATTAAGCAAAGATTTGTTATATATTTAAAATTAGCATTGATTAAATACTTATCAAGCATAAACTTATTCAGCACATTAGCGAGCCACTCATCTCCTTGAAATCCTATGATCGACTTTAAACCCTCCATTAATTTTTGGCACGATTTTAAGAGCAACCAAATTGCCGGGATGTGGTTATTTCTGGGGTCGAGGCGTTCTTTACAACTGGTCCGTCCATCCATCATGCAATTGGTGTTCTGGGGGATCTTGGGTGGCTGCGCCAACAGTTTGTTTAGCTGGCTCAGTTCAGGCCGTATGGGAGATTTTAACTCTCAAGGTCTGATCAGTTATGCGCTTTGGCCTTTCATTGCCCTGATTGTCGGTATTTTTCTGTCACAGCGGGTCAATAATCCACGCTTGATGTTAGTGCCGGCCTTGTTATGGCTGGTGTTAGATACCCATATCATGCTGTTCCAGTGTCTGATCCAGTATCTGGGTGATCTGGATTATCTGCCTTACATCCTCTACGACTATATTCCAACGCTCTTTGTCATGCTGTTTGTCTGGCAAAGTCTGGCAGTGGTCTGGGTGATTTCACGTGAATTAAAATGGCCGTGGTGGGAACGTGCGCTGATTATGCTGGCGACTTTGTTTACGCTAGTAGTTTGGCAGATTTCAGTCAAAGATCAGCCGATCTGGAAAGTCGAAGAAATTCCACCGAGTTTTGCCGAAGATGCTTTCTATGCCCAGCCAACTTTGCTGAATAAAGCGCTGGAAAATATCGAGTATGGTGAATTTGCACAGTCACACTGGTATTTCATGGGGGTAGCCGGAGCGAGCTATCAGGATGTATTCCATTCTGAAGTTGAGCGGATTAAAGAGCAGTTTGATACCCGTTTTGGTACTTTTGGCCGATCGATTGCCTTGGTCAATCACCCAGCGACACGTACCACTATGCCGATTGCTTCCAAAACCAGTATGGAGCTGACATTGCGCCGTATGGGGCAGCAGATGAACCGTGAAAGTGACGTATTATTTTTATATATGACCTCTCACGGTTTGCCGAATGTATTTGAAATGGAAAATGCCCCACTGGATCTGGCGCAGGTTGATCCAAAATGGTTGCGTGAAACACTAGATGCATCAGGCATACGTTGGCGCGTGATCGTAATCTCGGCCTGTTTTTCAGGCAGTTTTGCTTCTGCTTTACAGAATGACAATACCTTGGTGATTACGGCTTCGGCAGCTGATCGGCAGTCTTTTGGCTGTTCGAATGAAGCGGATTATACCTATTTTGGTCGTGCGTTCTTTGATGAAGCCATGCGTGAAAATAGCAGCTTGCAAAGCGCTTTCGCACAGGCCACAGATACCGTAGCAAAATGGGAATCAGCTCAAGGTTTTGAGCCATCAGAACCGCAATGGGTGATTGGTAAGAATATGGAATTGATGTTGCCGCAACTGGAGCAACGTTTATTTCCACAGACCACTACGGCGACATCATCTCCCTAGATCAATGTCATCCACAGACCGGTTTTAATAATAAGGAATAGCTATGGAACTTATACAAAACAATAGAAGCTTTGAAGGTGAACAGCGGATTTATCGTTTTGATTCACGCTATCTTAAAACACCGACCAAGTTTGGCATTTTCCTGCCGCCTCAAGCCTTAGAGGGCCACAGCTGTCCGGCATTATTCTATCTGGCAGGTTTGACCTGTACCGAAGAAACCTTTGCCATCAAGGCGCATGCACAGCGTCTGGCGGCGCAACTTGGCTTGATTTTGATTACACCGGATACTTCGCCACGTGGTGAAGGTGTGGCAGAAGGTGACAACTGGGATATCGGTCAGGGCGCAGGTTTCTATGTTAATGCAACACAAGGACCATGGGCTGAACATTACCAGATGGAAAGCTTTATAGTCGATGAACTCTATGCACTGGTTACTGAGGAGTTCGTAATCCATCCCGGTAAGATCGGCATCTTCGGCCACTCTATGGGCGGTCATGGTGCATTGACCCTGGCATTTAAATATCCAGAAAAATTCAAGTCTGTTTCAGCCTTTGCACCGATTTGTGCACCGAGCCAGTGTCCTTGGGGAGACAAAGCATTCTCGAATTATCTGGGTACTGAGAAAGAGGAATGGCTGAAACATGATGCGACCGCTTTGGTTCAGGAAAAGGGCACATTATTTAGCGATATCCTGATTGATCAGGGTTTTTCAGACCAGTTCTATAGTCAGCTTAATCCAGCCTTGTTCCAGCAAGCTTGTGATGCCGTGAACCAGCCGCTAACTTTGCGTGAACATCAGGGCTATGATCATGGTTATTACTTTATTCAAAGTTTCGTAGATGATCATTTGCAATTCCATGCCGTGCAGTTAAATCCTTAAAGCAAGACTGCACATATGTAGTAAAGCCAAAAAGATTAAAAACCTCCAAAATGTTTTTACATTCTGGGGGGGGTCTTTTAATATCAGCTGTATAAAAGTATAAAAAATTGGGGTCGTCATGCAGCAGACAGCAGACGGTATTCGTGTTGCTGAGCCCTTATTTCCAGCTGCTTCAAGTTTTTCGACTGAAGCCACGCCTTCGGTCAGACCGAAATATCAGCGTTATGGATTCAGGTTTCATGGCAGTGCATCCGAATATTTTGGTATCTGGATGGTGAATCTGATGCTGACCATAGTGACATTGACCTTGTACAGCCCTTGGGCCAAAGCACGCCGTATGCGCTACTTCTACGGCAATACCCAATTTTTAAACCATCGCTTCGACTTTGTGGCCATGCCGAGCCGGATCCTGTTAGGTCGTCTGTTTGCACTGGAGCTGTATCTGGTTACCGTTGTACTGACCAACTATTCAATCCTTGCCACCAGTTCTTTATTAATGGTCGCTGCCCTGTGTTTGCCTTGGCTCATTCGGATGACCCTGAAATTCAAGGCCCGAAATAGCAAATATGGCAATGTGCGTTTTTATTTTAATGGCAGCAACCGTGAGGCTTATAGGGTCTTATTTCTGGCCATCCTGATCAATATCTTTACTTTGCTGCTGTTTAGTCCGGTGATGATCTGGCTCTATAAACGCTATTGCTTTAATCATTTATCGATTGGTTAGCTGCAATTCAAGCTGAATATTAACTGGTCCAAATTTATGTCTGCCGTTTATCTGCCCTTTGGTCTTTGCCTGCTGGTTGGTATTGGCTGGCTTGCAGCAGTAGTGTACTGGGTGGACCGGATTGGAACCAATTTGTTTAGTCTGGGTTTACTGCTTAGCTATCTGCTTTGTCTGGCGCTGGTCTGGCCGATTATTTCTGCACGTTTATACATCATTACCTGGAATCATGTGGAGCTTGGTCAAAGTTACTTTAAAACACGGGTCACGACATGGCGTTATAGCTGGATTGTGCTGAGCAACTGGATGATACGTGTTCTTAGTCTGGGCTTAATGACACCTTGGGCTGTCATCCGTTTATATGAATATCAGTTAAAACACTTAGAACTCTATGTAGTAGACGATGAAACTGACCTGAAGCATATCTTGCAACCTGACCCAAGTGCCTTGGCCGATGAAATCCTGGACGCATTTGATTTCGATGCGTCGCTATAGGAGTAAATGTGATGAAACGACCTGTCGAAGTTAAGTTTTATGATGGAATTCTCGCTGAAGCCCGTCGTGCCTGGATTGTACCGGATCAGCAACAAGGGATTGCCCTGAAACTTGATGAGGATATTCCAGCACAAGTTAGCGCTGCAGATTTTTATTTTGCTTATCCGGACATGGCTTATATTGGGGGTGTCGGTGGTCGTAAACCGATTATTGAGTTACCTGAAGAACGTCGGATTGAGTTTTTAAGCAAAGTGCCGCATTGGCTCAGAATTAAACATAAAGATATTTATCATGCGATCTGGGAGTTTGAACGTTCACCGATCCTGATTTTCTTTTCCCTGATCATCGTGATTAGTGCAGTGATTATTATTTTAAAATGGGGGATTCCTTATAGCGCCAAACAGCTGGCAAAACTCCTTCCGGAGCAGACTCTGGTTGAAGTAGGCAACCGGACAGAGCAGCAGTTAATTGCCCAGACCCAGCCAAGTACACTCCCGGCAGAACAACAGACGCGATTAAAAACTTTGTATGAACAAAAGATTGCTGTAGGAAAACCTGCAAAAATTATTTTCCGTCAAGGTGGATCAAGCATGGGTATGAATGCCGCAGCCATCCCGAATAACACCATTATTGTGACTGATGAACTGGTGAAAATCAGCGGCACCGATGAAGAAGTCCTTGCAGTACTGGCCCATGAACAAGGCCATCTGGTACAGAAGCACAGCATGCAAAAAGTGATTTCTAATCTGGGTGCGGCGGGACTGTTTGCCTTAGTAACTGGAGATTTAAGTGATGTGGTCACAGCATCTGTAGTGGTACTGACCGATGCCGGATATTCGCAGGCGATTGAACTGGATGCCGATGACTACGCCATGCAGCATTTACATCAACAGCAGATTTCTAGTATTCACTTGTCTAACTTTTTGCAGCGAGTGGAAAATGCCAGAATACTGGCAGAGGAATCGCAAACCTTAAAAATGAAAAATTTCACTCTCAATATCGATGGAAAAGACCGGCACCTGACAGAAACAGAACTGAAATGGATTCGCCTGATCGGGAAGTTTAAAAAATATCTGGAATCTCACCCCGAACTAGATAAAAGAATTGAGCGTATTCATGCTTTTAATGAACAGGCGAATCATCATTTTTAGCTTCTGATCATTGCTATGCCTTGATCATCAAGGCATTTTAGTCTCTATCTTTGCCAGTCGGCAGTCAGATGTTCCTGTCCCATACGGATCAAATGATCCAGAACCACATTTTCAAGTTTATTCAGGTCAGTGGAATTAGCATTGCTCTGAATCGTTACGGTAAGATGATCTGTCTCGGGTGTCAGACTCACTTCAGCATTTGGAAAATGAATCAGGAAATTTTGTTCGGTTTCATCAATATTAAATTTATGTTTCCAGTGATTGGCCAGGCGTTTGGCAATTCGTGCTGCTTGTTGCGTCTGGATATGGGCAATACTTTTCATCAGTTTTCTACACTATTCATCATTATTCTAAACTTTAAACCAAGCGGTGATGTCGGCATAAGCCTCAAAGCGTTACACAGCGTTTTAATCTTGCAACATCGAATCACAGTAGCCGGAGCGGATTTGATATAATGGAAAAAATCCAATTTCAACAAGTCAGGTTCTCCCATGTCCAAGCCTTATTTAATTGCCCCTTCTATTTTATCTGCTGACTTTGCCCGTTTAGGTGAAGAAGTCGAGAACGTGTTGGAAGCAGGTGCAGACGTTGTCCATTTTGATGTCATGGATAACCATTATGTGCCGAACCTGACTTTTGGTGCGGGTGTTTGCAAGGCCTTGAAAAATTATGGGATTAAGGCGCCAATTGATGTGCATTTGATGGTTAAGCCGGTAGATCGCATGATCGGAGATTTCCTTGAAGCGGGTGCTGATATCATTACTTTCCATCCGGAAGCGTCTGATCATATTGACCGTTCTTTACAGTTGATCAAATCAGGTGGCGCCAAAGCGGGTCTAGTATTTAACCCAGCAACGCCACTGCATTATCTGGATTATGTACTGGATAAAGTCGATCAAATTCTGCTCATGAGTGTGAACCCGGGCTTTGGTGGACAGAAATTTATTCCAATGACTTTGGATAAATTGCGTCAGGCACGCAAACTGATCGATGCTTCAGGTCGTGATATTCGTCTGGAAGTTGATGGCGGTGTTACGCCAAGCAATATTCGTGAAATTGCCGAAGCGGGTGCCGATATGTTTGTGGCGGGTTCAGCTATTTTTGGCAAGCCGGATTATAAAGCTGTGATTGATGAAATGCGTGCGGAATTAGCGAGAGTGGGACAGGTTCAATTGTAATCGTTAAAAACTCATAAGTGCATAAATATGTGGATAACTTTATGGATAAGTGTGTAGATATCTATGTTGATAACCATATGGATATGTTGCATAAAATGTAATCGTTTGTAGCCTGATTGATTGCGATTTAGACAAAATCTGTATAAAAAGAACTCAAATTGGGTTCTTTTTTATTACATATAACCCTTGTGTTTAGTGGTTATTTGTTAATCAAGAGTTAATAATTCAACCAAGTAAAAAATGATCAATGTCTCGCATATTTGTGTTTCATTATGTAATTACTCCAGACATAGTTTAAATTTAATTGATGTGTATAACTTAATATTCTGAGTCCATTCTCATGTAATTGTTGTGGATGAATTGCCCGATTATTAGAACTATTTCTGACTTGGCATTTTCAACATCTACCATAACCAGAGTAGCCATGAATGTCGTGAGGATTTGAGTAAGGCAAAGTTAAGTTGTATCTCGATAAGTCATGTTTTGTAAAAATAGCCAGATTACTGCAATGTGGTTTTATCAAATTTTTACACCTAGGAGGAACGACCTCCCTTGTGAATTGCATATCGGAATTTACAGGAAAAATCGTCAGGACGGCCTGATTCTTATATAAAAGGAGGAGGGCTGCATGGCCTGGATTGTACTTATTCTTGCGGGTATTTTTGAAATCGTTTGGGCATATTCAATGAAGCTGTCTGAAGGCTTTACCAGACTCACCCCAAGTATTATTACCATTGTCTTCATGGTACTGAGTTTTGCTTTACTGGCTTATGCGATGCGTACTTTGCCACTAGGTACAGCCTATACGATTTGGACCGGGATTGGTGCAGTGGGTTCATTTCTCATCGGTATTTGGGTTCTGGGTGAACCTGCTACCGCCTTGCGTATGCTGGCTGCCGTACTCATCATTTCCGGTCTGGTGCTGATGAAAGTATCCTCTTCATAATTTGTTTCTGCTTGTCTCGATGAACTGGGTTAATATAGAAAATGAACTCAGTGATTGGGACAGGGCGCCATCATGAACTTAAGTTATCTGTATATGGATTCTCCCGTAGGTCAGTTACGGCTGGTCGCGAATGAAACCGCGCTGGTGGCTGTGCTTTGGGACTGTGAACAGCCGAATCGGGTGAAACTGGCGACCTTGGTTGAAAATCCGCAGCATCCGGTATTGATTGAAACCAGACGCCAGCTCCAAGAATATTTTGCCGGTCAGCGCAATGTTTTTGACCTGCCTTTGGACTTTGCCGGTACTGATTTTCAGAAAAAGGTTTGGCAGGCGCTACTGAATATTCCCTACGGACAGACGCGAAGCTATCGCGACATTGCTGAACAGGTGGGTAATATCAAGGCAGTACGTGCCGTGGGTGCAGCCAATGGCAAAAACCCGATTTCGATTATTGCACCCTGTCATCGGGTGATTGGTCGCAGTGGCAAGCTGGTAGGATTTGCCGGTGGTTTGGATAAAAAAGAAATCCTGTTAAATATTGAGCGAACGCATTAATATTTAAGCACTTAAAATAAATGAAAATTAGAATATGGAACATTCTACCATACAGCTATTAAGTCCACTCTGGTCCAGTTTAGGGTGGATTCTTCTGCTTTTCTTTGGCGTGATGATTTTTAAATTATTCAAGCCATTTTTAAAAGGGAAATTAGGAGAATTTGCGGTTGCTGCCCATGTCAAACTGTATTTAAAAGATCCTCAATATATTCTGCTCAATGATTTGACTCTTCCAGACGGGACAGGTGCGACCACGCAAATTGATCATCTGTTATTAAGTCCTTACGGAATATTTGTGATTGAGACCAAAAACTATAAAGGCTGGATATTTGGAAACGAGCGACAAAAAACCTGGACCCAGAAAATCTATAAACACAGTTATAAATTTCAGAATCCGATTCATCAAAACTATAAGCACATCAAAGTATTGGAGCAGCTACTGGCAGATATTGTGGAACCAGATCTTTTGCATTCTGTGATTGTATTTATGCCAGATGCCGTGTTTAAAACGCCGATGCCAAATCATGTATTTCGGGGGGCGGGCTGGACCGACTATGTGAAAAGTTTTGATCAACAGATGATTTCTGAAACGAAATTAAAATGGATACAACTGCGGCTAGAAAAAGAAGTTTTAGAAAAATCTTGGAAAACTAATCGGGAGCATGTAGAAAATTTAAAGCATCTTAAGCAGTCATAAGCTTTTACGAGTCCATAAAAAAGCCTTTAAATCATTCAAAGGCTTTTTGGTTTTAAATATTTGAAGCTTTCAGTTTTTCGGTAATCTCGGCCAGAACTTTAATCCGTTTTACTTCATCCCATAATGCTTTGGCTTCAGGATAATGTTTCGACATCATGCCGAGCCATTGCTTGTAACGACCGACCATCCCGATCTCAGTTTTGGCTGGGCCGTTGATAAAACGAATTTGCAGTTGTAGCAGTTCATTCCATTTCATCAAAGGTGCATCCGAGTTTTGACGGATACATTGAGTCAGGTCGGGTGTGGTCACTGCACCACGGCCAATCATCAGGTCTTCGCAGCCAGATTCTAGTCGGCACTGTTTGGCATCGGCATTGTTCCAGATTTCACCATTGGCTATCACATTGATCTTGAGTGCTTCACGAATCGGTTGTAGCTGGTCCCAAAAAGCGGGTGGAGTATAGCCATCGGCTTTGGTGCGTGCATGAACGGTAACCCATGCTGCTCCTGCATCTTCAATGGCATGGGCATTTTCCAGCATGAAATTACGGTCCATATAACCCAGACGCATTTTGGCGGAAACCGGAATATGCGCAGGCACTGCATCACGCACGGCTTTAACCAGCTCATGCACGACTTCGGGTTCATCGAGCAGGACTGAACCACCACGATGACGGTTCACGGTTTTGGCCGGACAGCCAAAATTCATGTCAATTGCCGGTGCGCCCATGGCTGCCACTTTGGCGGCATTCGCTGCTAGCATCTCCGGATTATTTCCTAAGAATTGGACATGTACCGGTGTACCTGCCGCCGTCTTGCCATCATTCAACAGTTCCGGGCAGTAAGTATGATAAATATGATCGGGCAGAAGGGAATCGGTGACACGGATAAACTCGGTCACACACCAGTCAAAGCTACCTACGGATGTCAGCACATCACGCATAATCGGATCGGTTAAGCCTTCCATGGGAGCAAGCACAAGTTTCAACGGTGCACACCTGTAAATTTAAAACGGTGTTATACGTTTTTTTAGGCAGCCTGTCTAGGCTGGATCGGAATTGAATGATGAGTACCTGAAAATTGAACTTTTTGGGCTGATATAAAAAGGCCCTTAATGTGAATTAAAGGCCTTTAAAAGTGAAAATTAAGAAGGTTTAGCAATATCCAGCCATTTTAGTCAGCCAGTTTCTCGACTTTCATACTTTCACGATAATACTGGCAGCCCTTGTACAACAGGAAGAAGCCAATCAATCCGGCAATCGCATTGACGATCGAGATCGAGTTGCCGACCATCAGGGTGTTCTGGAAGTATTTATCCGTAATTAACGCCACAGCGGTGGTTCCGACGCCTAAGGCAATCAGGTTTGAAACCAGCAGGAACTTGGCAGATACTTGTGCGCGTAGCTGGTTTGGTGTCAGCATTTGCGTAGCAGCAGCCGATGCAGGAATCGGGAAAGTGGAGAAGAACATCGCCACAAAAATCAGCGCAAATGAAAGCTGCATATTATCGACCTGAGTAAACAGCACACTCGGAATAATCAGCGCCGTACAGCCAATGGCACCGGTACGAATTGCAGCATCGCTATAGCCACGTTTCGAGAAAAAGTCGATCAGCCAGCCACAGAACAAGGCACCTGAAGTATTCGCGACTAGAATAATCGTACCGAGGATATAACCGGTTTGACTCGCATCCAGACCGAAATTACGCATGTAATAGGCAGGTGCCCAGCCTAGCAGCGAATACAGCATCATGGTGTAAAAAGAAAAGCCAATAAAATGACAGAAAAAGGTCTTTTTATGTGTCTTGATAAAACCGATCGAGTTTTTGAAAGATGCTTTAATGACCTGGCCATCCTGACCGACTTTCATACCCTTACGTGCAGGTTCACACACCGTCAGCACCATGAGTAGGGCCAGCAATACGCCCGGTAGACCGACAATCATAAAGGTGAGTTGCCAGGTTTTTACTTCACCAATAAGCGGTAAAGCCACGAAGCTGACATCTTTGAGCAGGCCAATCACATAGCCGCCAATCAGGAAAGCTAAGCCCGAACCAATAAAGGCACCAATGGCATATACCCCGAGTGCACGACCTAATTTATCTTTCGGAAATAAATCGGCAACGATCGAATAAAAGGCAGGGGAAAGCGCAGCTTCGCCGGCACCCACACTCAGACGTGCAATAAACATTTGAATAAAGTTTTTACTGAGGCCGCAGGCTGCTGTGGCAAGACTCCAGAAAGCAATCCCGGTCGCAATGATTTTAATCCGGGACTTTTGATCCGCCAGTGCGGCAATGGGCAGGCCCATAATGGCATAAAACAAGGAGAAGGCCAGACCTTGTAATAGGCTGAACTGGGTGTCGCTCAGCATTAAATCGGCTTTAATCGGTTCAATCATGAGCGATAAAATTTGACGGTCTACAAATGACAGAATGTAAGCCCCCATACAAATGACCACCACATACCATTGGTAGGTGCTGCTTTCCGGTGGCGGTTCAATCTGTTCAGACAGCGGCACGGCCGATTCTGCTGGTGTAGGCTCAAAACTTTGATTTGGCGGTTGAATCGTCCTTTCAACCATTTCTAGGTTCAGCGATTTATCATTCATCATGCAACATCCTGTGCTGATCGTTTGAGATATTTATTTGATACTTTTAATTTGATTGTTATTTTTATATTGTATCGCATTTAATTAATCTAGAGGCTAAATGGATAGGCGTCAATCTGTTTTTAAGAATAGATACAAATAATTTTTAAAGACTAAAAAAAGGAATCATAATGATTCCTTTTTTTAGTGTGCATTTTTAGCCACGTTCAACCAGGGTTAAAATATCATAGGTTGCAACCAGTTCATCGCGCTGGTTTTTCACTTTAATATCCCAGACCACCACACCATGTGGCTTCTGTGCCGGATCGCGCAGTGCTTTTGGAGTTTTCTGCTTACAGGTCAGTTCTACCTGAATGGTGTCGCCAATTTTTACTGGCTCCACAAAGCGTAAGTTGTCCATGCCATAGTTGGCAATGACTGGACCCTGAGCGGCATCAACGAATAAACCGGCCGCAGCAGACACCACGAAATAGCCATGGGCAACACGCTCACCAAACAGCGATTCTGCTGCAGCAATCTTGTCCATATGCGCATAGAAATGATCACCGCTCAGGCAGCCGAAATTCACCAGATCTGCTTCGGTCACGCTACGTCGTGCAGTCAGTAAACGTTCACCGATACGCAATTCATCAAATGATTTTTTAAAAGGATGCACTCGGTCTTCAAAGACCTGAGCTCCGGCAGTCCAGCTATGGCCGACTTGGGTCATGGCATTTGGCGAGCCTTGAATCGCAGTACGTTGCATATAATGTTTGACTGCGCGCAAGCCACCGAGTTCTTCACCACCACCGGCACGTCCTGGCCCACCATGCACCAGTAAGGGCAATGGCGAACCATGTCCGGTACTTTCTTTGGCACTTTCAGCATCCAGAATGTGTACACGACCATGCCATGGCGAAATTTTGCTGAGCAGTTGTTCAATATTTTCATCGGTATTGCGTACGATGGATGCCACCAGACTACCTTCGCCACGTGCCACCAGGTCAGCAAGTTGAGCCAGGTCAGTATATGGCATTAAAGTCACTACAGGTCCAAAGGCTTCAATCTTATGGATATTTTCTGCCTGAGCTGGCACTTTGCATACCAAAACTGTCGGTGGATAGCATGCAGACTTTTCAGCGTTTTGTACTTGAATCTTAAAGTCCTGACGCAAGTGGCTACCGAATACGATCTCTGCATCCTGGCTGAGCTGTTCAACTTTTGCCGCGACATCGTGTTTCTGTTTGACGCTGGCCAAAGCACCCATCGTCACGCCTTCCTGAGCCGGATCACCCACAACGACTTTTTTCAGTTTTTCAATTAGGCGACTCTGTACGGTGTCCAAAAGTTCAGCCGGAATGAATGCACGACGAATTGCGGTACATTTTTGTCCGGCTTTAGAGGTCATTTCACGGAAGACTTCACGGACAAATAAATCAATGCTTTCGTCATTGGCTTGTTCAGTCAAAATCGCGCTGTTGACTGAATCTGCCTCCATCGTGAATGGAATAGAGTAGGCATTGAGGTGCGGATGAGAACGGAGTTTTTGTCCTGTTGATGCTGAACCGGTAAAGGTGACCGTATCTTGAGGATTTAAATGATCAAATAAATCATAAATCTGACCGCAAATCAGCTGAAGTGAACCTTCTGGTAAAAAGCCGCTTTCATGAATGGCTTTGACCACGGCATGAGTCAGCTCGGCACCTTCAGTGGCCGGTTTGACAATACAGGGTACGCCTGCCAGCAGTGTCGGTGCGATTTTTTCCAGCATGCCCCAGATCGGAAAGTTAAAGGCATTGATATGCACGGCGACACCGGCTTTAGGCGTCAGAATATGTTTCGCGCCAAAGCTACCTTGCTTAGAAAGCGGAATCCAGGCATCTTCCACCAATGCTGTTTCATCACTCAGTTCACGACGCACCAAACTTGAATAGGCATATAAGGTGCCAATCCCACCTTCAACATCAATCCAGGCATCTTTACGGGTACAGCCGGTTGCTTTGGCAAGTTCATAAAAGTCTTCTTTGCGTTCCATCAAATATTGTGCCACTTGCTTCAGTGCATTGGCACGTTGATGGAAGGTCCATGTGGCAATAGCCGCGCCTTTTTGTTTGGCATACTTCACCACGGCTTGGGTATCGATGCCCTGACTGCCGACCTGATAAACCGCTTCACCGCTAATGGCATGATAAACCGTACGTAAATCGGCTTGCGCTGTGTATTCCTGGCCGTACACCAGTGAAGCTAAGCTTTTGATGGCAATAGGATTATGGGTTGATGCAGTATCTTGATAATCCGTTGTGCTTGAGCTGCTGTCTAACTCTAACATTGTAAAAACTCCATTTATGATACGTTTTGAGAAGTATTTTAATTTTGATGTTTCATAATTTGTGTTGAAAAATTGAAAATGTCAATCATAAATCTGTGTTTAAAAATGCATAACAATAAAATAAAAAATATTAAGTTATATAAAACAAATATTTATTAAAAATAAGGATAAAAATTAAATGATACCAATAAATAGATATTGATTTTAATTACGTATCGTTTTAATTTGGGTGTATCAACACTTGGGATAAGTGAGGGAACAATGAATAACCAACAACAAATCTTCGATCAAAAGATTGAAAAGGATATTTCCATCGAGCCGAAGGACTGGATGCCGGATGCTTATCGTAAGACCTTGATTCGTCAGATCGGTCAGCACGCACACTCTGAAGTGGTGGGTATGTTGCCGGAAGGCAACTGGATTACCCGTGCACCGACTTTAAAACGTAAAGCCGTGCTAATGGCAAAAGTTCAGGACGAAGCCGGTCATGCCTTGTATCTGTACAGTGCTGCAGAAACCCTGGGTGCCGATCGTGACGATATGATGGATAAACTGATTGCCGGTCGCATGAAATATTCATCCATTTTTAACTATCCAACCCTGAGCTGGGCCGATGTTGCAGCGATTGGCTGGCTGGTGGATGGTGCAGCAATTGTCAATCAGGTTGCGCTGTGCCGTACGTCTTATGGTCCTTATGCACGTGCCATGGTGCGTGTGTGTAAAGAAGAGAGTTTCCATCAGCGTCAGGGCTTTGAAGCCATGATGGAATTGGCCAATGGTACGCCGGAACAAAAGCAGATGGCACAGGATGCAGTGAATCGTTTCTGGTGGCCGGCACTGATGATGTTTGGTCCAAGTGATGATAATTCACCGAACAGTGCACAAAGTATGCAATGGAAAATTAAATTATTCAGTAACGATGAGCTACGTCAGAAATTTGTCGATAACACCGTGTCGCAAGTCTTACAGCTTGGTTTAACCGTTCCAGATCCAGACCTTAAATTCAATGAAGCCACCGGACATTACGAATTTGGTGAAATTAATTGGGATGAGTTTTTTGCGATTCTTGCAGGCAAGGGACCGTGTAACCATGAGCGTATTGAAGCACGCCGCAAAGCTTGGGAAGGCGGCAAGTGGGTACGTGAGTCTGCAGCAGTCTATGCTCAAAAACAGCAGCAACAGTCACAAGCACAAAAAGTTGCTTAAAACAGTTTGATCAATATAGGGAATTTTGCTCATGAATAACAAAAACAACTGGTCACTTTATGAAGTGTTTGTGCGTAGTAAACAGGGTCTGAGTCACCGTCATGTCGGCAGCCTGCGTGCACCAGATGAGGAAGTCGCACTACAAAATGCCCGCGATGTATATACCCGCCGCAATGAAGGTATCAGTATCTGGGTGGTGAAATCTGAATTGATTACCTCTTCACAGCCAGATGAAAAAGCAGAATTTTTTGAACCCGCTCTGGACAAGGTTTATCGCCATCCAACCTTTTATAACATTCCAGCTGGCATCGAGCACATGTAAAGGGAAAGGTGAAGATTATGACAAATCAAGTATTGGCAGAATTTCTTTTACATGTGGGTGACAGTCAACTGATCCTGTCACATCGTTTGGCAGAGTGGTGTGGTCATGCACCTGAACTGGAGCTGGATATTGCCTTGGCCAATATCGGACTGGATTTATTGGGTCAGGCACGTACTGCACTCAGTCTGGCGGGGGAAGTGGAAGGACAGGGTCGTGATGAAGACAAGCTGGCTTATTTCCGCACCGAGCGTGAATACCGTAATTTGCTGCTGTGCGAACAGCCGAATGGTGATTTTGCCCAGACTTTGGTGCGCCAGTGGTTGATGGATCACTACCATGCTTTATTGTTTAGCGCCTTAAGTCAAAGTCAGCATACTGAACTAGCTGCTTTTGCAGTGAAATCACTCAAAGAAGTGAAATATCACCAGCGTTTTTCCACTACCTGGATGGAACGCTTAAGTTTAGGTACCGCAGAAGCGCATGACAAAACCCAGCAAGGTTTAAACCAGTTATGGCGTTTTACCGAAGAGCTTTTTGTCCTGACGGCTGATGAAAGACAGCTGGTTGAGAGCGGTGTCATTCCAGAGATTGAACATTTAAAAGCACAGTGGCTGGAGACCATTACAACCGAGCTAGCGCGATTTAAATTAAGCCTGCCAGAGCTGGGTGCTTATCGCAGTGGGGCTAAACAGGGTTTACATACAGAACATCTCGGTTTTGTTTTGGCTGAACTGCAATACATGCAGCGCTCATATCCAAACATGAACTGGTAATTCGGCACAATCACAGGGAGTGAGTCGCATGAATCTGATTCGACACGTAGAAGATCAATGTTGGGACGTTTTACAGCAGGTTTCTGATCCAGAGATTCCGGTATTGTCAGTGATTGATCTGGGTATGATTCGTGGCGTCGAGCTGAATCAGCAGGATGAAATTGTGGTGCGACTCACGCCGACCTATAGCGGCTGTCCGGCCACGGATTTATTAAAAGCAGAAATTACCCAGGCTTTCGAGGCCAATGGTTTGACGCCGGTCAAAGTCATTGTGGACCTGTCTCAAGCCTGGACCACGGACTGGATGAGTGAATCGGGCAAACACAAATTACAGCAATATGGTATTGCCCCGCCGCAAGGCCAGTCACATAGCTGTGGTACGCATGTGGCATTGACCGATGGCATCACCTGTCCACAGTGCTTAAGTAACAACAGCAAATTATTAAGTGAATTCGGTTCGACCGCCTGTAAAGCTTTATATCAATGTCGGGACTGCTTAGAAACTTTTGACTATTTCAAATGTATTTGATTGTAACGATTGCGCGGTGGGCAGGGTAAACCAATAACAAGCCTGAACACCGCCACCTAAAAGAAGGATTTTGCCATGAGCCAATTTATACCATTAACCATTAAATCGATTCAGCCACAAACCGAGCAGGCGATCTGCATTGCCTTTGATCTCGCGCCTGAGCAGTTGGATGCTTTCCAATATCAGCCGGGTCAGCACCTGACCATTCGTCATTTAACCGATGACGGCGAGCTGCGCCGCTGTTACTCGATCTGCAGTGATACGCAGGAAGACATGAGTATTGCGATTAAAAAAATTGATCAGGGTCAGTTTTCAACCTGGGCCAATGCGCATCTCAAAGCGGGCGATGTACTAGAAGTCATGCCACCGCAAGGGGTGTTCTTTCAGAAAGCCGCCAAGGCTGGTGGCCAGAATTATCTAGGATTTGCAGCAGGCAGTGGCATTACGCCAATTTTATCGATTGTAAAGTCGGTGTTGAACCGTCAAGCGGAAGCAACATTCACTCTGGTATATGGTAACCGCTCCTGGAAACAGACCATGTTCTCTGAACAGATCATGGACTTGAAAGACCGTTTTAAGGAACGTCTGCAACTGGTAAATATTTTTTCACGTGAACTGAATGACAGCGAGATCTTTAATGGTCGGATTGATGCAGACAAATTGCAGCAGTTATTTCAGGCCAATCTGATTTCTGCCGAAGCAGATCACTGTTTCGCTTGCGGTCCTGAAGAAATGATGACAGCAGTCGAAACGGTATTACCGACTTGGGGCATTCAGCGCAGTAAGATTCACACTGAACGCTTCAATACCGGTACTGCACCGAAAGCAACCGCCCAGCAGATGGAAAGCCGTAGCGAAGAACGCGTCAATATTGTTCTGGATGGTCGCGAGCTGATTGTTGAAGTCTCCAAACAGGATGACAGTATTTTAGATGCTGCGCTACGTGCCGGAGCCGACCTGCCATATGCCTGTAAGGGCGGTGTTTGTGCCACCTGTAAATGTAAGGTGTTAGAGGGACAGGTTGAAATGGCGGTGAATTACAGTCTGGAAGAAGATGAAATTCAGAAAGGCTATGTGCTCAGTTGTCAGGCACGTCCAACCACGGCCAATGTCCGACTCAGTTTTGATGAATAACAGCTGAATTTACAGCACCGCGAGCATAGCAGGAGTTCAAGGATGACCTACATTAAAACCAGCTCAACCAAGCCAGGTGTGGTACTGATCGAGCTGAATCGCCCGGAAAAGCGCAATGCCTTAAACAATGCCACCTTGCAAAACATTGCAGCCTGTCTACAGGACTTGGAAACAGATGCTGCTGTGAAAGCCGTGGTCATCACCGGAAATACGCAATGCTTTGCTGCCGGTGCTGATTTAAATGAGCTGGCGCAGTTAGATGTGGTCAGCATCCAGCAAGACCAGCGCCCACTGCTTTGGAAAAAAATTGATGAATTTTCCAAGCCTTTAATCATGGCTGTGAATGGTTATGCTTTTGGTGCAGGTTTCGAGTTGGCTTTACATGGCGACATGGTGCTGACCGGAGAAAATGCCCAGTTTGCCTTGCCTGAAATCGGTTTGGGCATGCTGCCGGGTGCCGGTGGAACACAGCGTCTGGCCCGTCTGGTCGGTCAGCAATTAACGATGCGTTGGGCCATGACCGGTGAAATGATTTCGGCACAGACCGCATTGCAATATGGCATTAGCAGTCAGGTTTGTCCGGCAGGACTGACCGTGCAATACGCACTGGAACTGGCAGAAAAAATTTCCAAGCAGGCACCGCTGGCCATTCGTGCTATCAAGCAATCCTTAAAGTCGATTCATGAAGTGACTTTAAGTCAGGGATTGAAACTTGAACGTCAACATTTTGTCTGGCTGGCGGCAACCCAAGATCGCCAGGAAGGCATCAATGCATTTTTAGAAAAAAGAAAACCAGAATTTAGAGGTGTGTAATGGATTATCAAACAATTATTGTCGAAGAAAAAAATGCAGTGGGCTACCTGACCTTTAACCGTCCAAAACAGCTCAACAGCTTTAATGAAACCATGCATCAGGAAGTTTCCAAGGTCATCAAGGCCTGGGCCAAAGACAGCCAGATTCGTGCCGTTGTGATTTCAGCCGAAGGCCGCGGTTTTTGTGCCGGTCAGGATCTGAATGACCGCGTGGTCGATCCGAATGCCGATGCACCGGACTTAGGCCTGTCGATTGAAAAATATTACAACCCTTTGATCAAGCTGATTACCGAAATGCCTAAACCGGTGATTTGTGCGGTGAATGGTGTGGCAGCAGGGGCAGGTGCCAATATTGCCCTAGCGTGTGACATTGTGGTGGCAGCAAAATCGGCTTCCTTTATTCAGGCCTTTTGCCGTCTAGGTTTAGTACCAGATTCAGGTGGTACCTGGTTCTTGCCGCGTCTGGTCGGCCGTGCTCAGGCGATGGGCCTTGCCATGCTCGGCGATAAAATTCCGGCTGAGCGCGCAGTACAACTGGGCATGATCTGGCAGGTGGTTGAAGATGAGCAACTGCAAGCAGAAGCGAAAAAATTGGCGGAGCATCTGGCTCAGCAACCGACCTATGGTCTGTCCCTGATCAAAAAAGCCATTCATGCCGCAGCCGACAATAATCTGGACGAGCAGCTCATTCTGGAACGTGACCTGCAACGTCTGGCTGGACGTTCAAGCGACTATAAAGAAGGTGTACAAGCATTTATGCAGAAGCGTACCCCTGAATATAAAGGATGCTAAATCATGCAGCAGATCAATTTAGAACAAGTCAAAGTTGCTGTGGTCGGTGCGGGAACCATGGGGATTGGTATTGCACAACTGGCCGCCATGCACGGGCATCCGACCTATGTGTTTGATCTCGATCGCAGCAAAGTTCAGAGTGCCTTAAATGCTTTAGAGGCACAGCTCAGCAAGCGTGTAAAAAATGGCAAAATGACCCAGCAATTGCTGGAAAGTACCTTCGCCAATCTGATCGTGGCAGAGGACATTCAGCAGCTTGCCGATGCGGGCTTAATTATTGAAGCCATTGTTGAGAAGAAAGAAGTGAAACAAAACCTGTTTCAACAGCTGGCTGCCATTTGCCCGGAACAGACGATTTTTGCGTCCAATACTTCTTCGATTTCCATTACTGCAATTGCCTCGGCGATTCCACATCCAGAGCGAGTGATTGGTCTGCATTTCTTTAATCCGGCGCCGGTGATGAAACTGGTCGAGATTATCCGCGGACTGAAAACTTCAGCAGCGATTGCCGATGCAGTATTTGATCTGATGAAGCACTGGAACAAGGTTCCGGTACGGGCCAAATCGACGCCCGGTTTTATCGTCAATCGTGTCGCGCGACCGTATTATGCCGAAGCCTTTCGCGCCTTGCAGGAAAATGCCACTACCCCGGAACAGCTCGATTACATCATGCGTGAATGTGGCCGTTTTGCCATGGGACCGTGTGAACTCACCGACCTGATTGGTCAGGATGTGAATTTCTCGGTCACGCAAAGTGTCTATCAAGAATTTTTCTATGAGCCACGCTACCGCCCGTCCTTGATTCAAAAAGAGCTGGTCGATGCAGGCTGTTATGGTCGCAAGTCCGGTCAGGGTTTTTATGATTACACGCAGTCCAAGCCTGTGCCTGTATATGAATTGCCAGTCAGTTATGCCAAGTCGCTGAATAAGCTCAAAGTCACGGTAAAAGGTGAATGGTTGCATTCCTTAGCACTGATTGAACGCTTAAAACAGGCCTCTCATGTGGATCTTATTTTTCAGGCGGCAGACCAGAATGAAATCCTGATTGGTGATCTTTCCCTGCGATTATCGCTTGGCGAGTCGGTTGAACTGGCTTATCCGCATGACCCAGTGGTGTTGATGGACTGGCATGCAGATTGGGCTAATGCCCAGGCGATTCCGGTGGTGGCATCACCGGCGTGTAGTGAAGAACAGCGCCAAGCGGCAGAACTATTCCTCATAGGTATGAATTTGATACCAATTTGGTCTAAGGATCATCCAGGGCTTTATGTTATACGTAGTATCGCCATGTTGGTGAATGAAGCCTGTGAAGCCGTATTGCATGATATTGCATCAGAGCAAGATATTGATTCTGCTATGAAATATGGTGTGAATTATCCTCAGGGTCCATTTGAGTGGGTAGACAGAATTGGATATTACACAATTTTACAAATTTTAGAAAATATGTATCGTATTTATGGCGAAGAACGCTATAGAACTAGTATATATTTAGCAAAGAAAGCGGTGCAGGGAAATGCACAACAAGCTCAGCAACCACAATTCCGAGTAGCTGGCTAAAAGGAAAAAATCATGGAACAGGTTTATATTTTTGATGGAATACGCACCCCGATTGGACGCTATGCTGGTGGGTTGAGCGGTATCCGTGCCGATGATCTGGCAGCTTTACCGATTCAGTATCTGAAAAATCAGCATCCTGCATTGCCATGGGCTGAACTGGATGAAGTCATTTTAGGCTGTGCCAATCAGGCTGGCGAAGATAATCGTAACGTTGCGCGTATGGCTGCTTTACTCGCAGGGCTGCCTGATTCTGTTCCAGCGATCACCGTGAACCGCTTATGTGCCTCAGGCCTGGATGCGATTGGTCTGGCAGCACGCGCCATTAAATCCGGTGAAGCACAATTTGTACTGGCTGGTGGGGTGGAATCGATGAGCCGTGCGCCGTTTGTACAGTCCAAACCCAAGACTGCCTTCAGCCGTACCCCAGAAATTTATGACACCACCATTGGCTGGCGCTTCATCAATCCAAAATTCAAAGCTCAGTTTGGCGTCGACAGCATGCCAGAAACGGCAGAAAATGTAGCCGAGAAATACCAGATCAGCCGGGCAGATCAGGATTTATTCGCTTACCGCAGTCAGCAAAAAACAGCAGTTGCACAGCAAAACGGTATTTTTACTGCAGAAATCTTGCCAGTAGAAATTAATGCTCCCAAGAAGACTACGCTGACTATTTCCCAAGATGAGCATCCGCGTGCAGAGACCACACTAGAAAGCTTGGAAAGATTGAAAGCAGCATTTCGCGCTACAGGTGGTTCAGTCACCGCCGGCAATGCTTCGGGCGTCAATGATGGTGCAGCTTGTGTATTACTGGGTAATCAGAAATTTGCCGATCAGCATAGTTTAACTCCTCAAGCCAAAGTGGTCGGTATGGCCAGTGCTGGTGTCGCAGCCAAATATATGGGCATCGGGCCGGTGTCAGCCGTACATAAAGTTTTGCAGCAGACCGGACTAAATTTAGATCAGATGGATGTGATTGAGCTGAATGAAGCTTTTGCTGCGCAGTCACTGGCGGTGATTCGTGAACTCGGTTTGCAAGATGATGACTCGAGAATCAACCCAAATGGTGGTGCCATTGCTTTAGGACATCCGCTTGGCATGAGTGGTACCCGTCTGGTGATCACGGCCATGAAAGAACTGAAACGTCGTAATGGAAAATACGCACTCTGCACCATGTGTGTCGGTGTCGGTCAGGGAGTCGCGCTGATTTTAGAAAATATGGATTAAGGACATCATTCAATTAATGAATTAAATAGTGGTCAGGACGACCGCTTCAGGAGCAAGAATATGAATAACAATGCAATGGAAAAAATTGAAACGGTATCGGTTGATGAGTTACGCAGTGTCCAGCTACAGCGTATGAAAAAGACGTTGCAACATGCTTATCAGAACAGTCCGGTTTATAAAAAGAAATTCGATGATGCTGGCGTGCATCCGGATGATTTCAAATCACTGGAAGATCTGGCCAAATTCCCGTTTACCACCAAACAGGATTTACGCGATAACTATCCATTTGGCATGTTCGCTGTGCCACAGGAACAGATTGTGCGTGTACACGCATCTTCTGGCACCACCGGTCAACCGACCGTAGTTGGTTATACTCAAAATGATATTAATGTCTGGTCAGATGTAGTGGCACGTTCATTACGCGCAGCCGGCTTGAGCAGTAAAGATATCATCCAGGTGTCTTATGGTTATGGTCTGTTTACGGGTGGTTTAGGTGCGCATTATGGCGTTGAACGCTTGGGTGCAACCGTGATCCCAATGTCTGGCGGACAAACCGATAAACAGGCGCAACTGATTCATGACTTTAAACCGACAGCACTGATGGTTACGCCATCTTACTGCCTGAACATTATTGAAGCGCTTGAGAAGAAATTTGGCACAGCCAAAAACTGTTCGATTAAAACCGGTGTATTTGGTGCAGAGCCATGGACCAATGAAATGCGCAAGGAAATCGAAGAGCGTCTGGGCATTGATGCACTGGATATTTATGGTTTATCAGAAGTCATGGGACCCGGTGTCGCGATGGAATGTCTGGAATCCAAAGATGGCCCAACCATTTGGGAAGATCATTTCTATCCTGAAATTATTCATCCTGAAACCGGTGAAGTGCTGCCAGATGGCGAACTGGGTGAACTGGTATTTACCACCATTACTAAAGAAGGCATGCCGGTAATCCGTTACCGTACCCGTGATCTGACCCGTTTATTGCCAGGCACGGCACGCACCATGCGCCGTATGGACAAGATTGTCGGCCGTAGTGATGACATGATGATTATCCGTGGGGTGAATGTCTTCCCATCACAGATTGAAGAGCAGATTTTACAAATCCAGCAACTGATTCCGAACTACCAGATTCAGATTTGCAAACAGGGACATCTGGATACATTGCATATCCGTACCGAAATGCGTAAAGATAGCAGTGACATTATGGCGCACCAGCTGGCAACTCAGCTGAAAAGCCAGATTAAAACTATGGTCGGAATCACCGTAAGTGTCGAAGTGTTGCCTGAAGGCAGTCTGCCACGCTCTGAAGGTAAGGCACAGCGCGTTTTTGATATCCGCAAGTCTGCATGAAGTACTATTGGATGATAGCCAAATGGTCTATCATCCAGTTTCTATAAGGTAAAGTTAAACGCAATGAATCCGAAATTAAAACAAATAATTGATGACTTTATTCAAACTGAAGCACTCAGCGGAACCTCATTAATCATGACCATCTTCGGTGACTGTATTTTTCACCGAGGGGGCATCATCAGTCTGGCCAGTCTGATTCAGCTCATGGATGTCTTCGGGTTTAATGAACGATCAGTACGGACTGCCGTATTCCGTCTGGTCCAAAATGGCTGGCTGATGTCTGAGAAAATTGGTCGCACCAGTTATTATCGCGTAACCGAAAGCAGCCGCCAGCGTTTTATTATGGCAGATCAAAAAATTTATAGTTTTCAGCATACCGAATGGGATCAGAAATGGGATCTGGTGCTACTCAGTTCAGTGGAATTGGAAAATAAACTGGTTCTGAAAAAAGAACTGGAATGGCTGGGCTTTGCCAATATCGCCACCAATGTCATGGCCTATCCGGGCTGTGATCATCAGAAACTGCAAAACCTGCTGCTGAACCTGAAAATGACCGACCAAGTCGTGGTGTTTAAAGCTGAAACTTTGCAGCTCTGGCAGGAATCCTATCCAACTGTAAAACGCATGGTTGCCACCAATTGGCCGGTGCAGGAACTGCATCAGCGTTATGAAAAATTCATTGCGGATTTCCGGGAATTCTTTCATCTGGTGGAACAGGAAGATGAACTGGATCCGGTTCAGGCTTTTCAGTTACGAATTTTGCTGATTCATCAATTCCGCCGGATTTTATTAAAAGATCCGAATCTGCCTTTTGAATTATTGCCGTCTAACTGGCTTTCCCTGAATGCCCGTAATTTAAGCAGTAATTTATATCAAACCGTGGTTGCGGCAGGGGATGAATTCTTTATGGAGATCGCACGAACTTCGGAAGGTTCGATGCCACCAGTACATCCACAATTTTATAAACGTTTTGGCGGTTTGCGACTGGAAGCCGTCAGCTAATCTAATTCTGCATTTTTAAAGGAATAAAATAATGCCGTATTATGCCATTGATGGTGTGATTCCTGTGGTCAGCTCTCGCGCTTATGTGCATCCGCAAGCTGTTCTGATCGGGGATGTGGTGATTGAAGAGGGCGTATATATCGGGCCTTTCGCTACTTTAAGAGCCGACTTTGGTGGGATTCATATCCAGAAAAATGCCAATGTTCAGGATTCCTGCACCATTCATGGCTTTCCCGGTAGTGTCACCCTGGTCGAAGAATATGGCCATATCGGACATGGCGCGATTTTACATGGTTGTATCATTCGCAAAAATGTATTGGTCGGCATGAACAGCGTGATTCTGGATGAAGCCGAAATTGGTGAAAATACCATTATCGGTGCCAATAGCACGGTTAAAGCTAAAGCTCAAATTCTGGAAAATTCACTGGTGCTCGGTAGTCCAGCGCGGGTCATCCGTCCCTTGGACGCCAAAGAAATTGCCTGGAAAAGCAAAGGGACACAGGAATATATTCAGCTGACAGAGCGCTGCTTGTCCTCGATGCAGGAGGTCAGTCCTTTAACAGAAGTCTTCGCAGACCGGCTGAGCTATAAAGCCTTCAAGGCAGAGTATCAGATCAAGCAGAATAGCTTGAATGACTAACTCAGCAAGATGATCTTATTGAATAGATGAATTCTGCATTTTAAAAACAGGAAGTGACTGAAACCAAATTCCAACTGCATTCCCTGACCGGCTATTTAGACTGAAATAAAACTGGTCTGGAAAGCATATATGGAAAATAGGGAATTTAAAGATCATTTCTCCCAGCAATCACAGGATTATGCCTTGTTTCGTCCGCATTATCCGGATGCATTGGGAAAGCTATTGGCAGAGCTGTCACCAAGTACCAAATTGGCTGTAGATGTCGGCTGTGGTTCTGGACAGCTTTCAGAAGTTTTGGCGAATTATTTTGATCAGGTGATTGCTATTGATGCGAGTAGTGAACAGATTGCCCAGGCCAAACCGCATCCAAAAATTCAGTATGGTCAGGCATTCGCTGAAGAGATCCCGTGTGCTGACCAGAGTATTGATCTGATTTCAGTGGCTCAAGCAGCGCATTGGCTCGATCTGGAAAAATTCTACGCAGAAGTTCGACGCATCGCGAAACCTAAAGCCATTCTGGCTTTAATTAGCTATGGCGTGTTCAGTGTGGATGAGCCACATCTGAATCATTATTTTAAGCATTTTTATGAAGTCACGCTTGCACCGTACTGGCCGCCTGAACGTCGCCATGTAGATGAAGGATATAAAAATCTACCATTTCCATTTCAGGAAATTGTGATTCAGCCACCGGTATTAGAGGTTGAATGGAACTTTTATCAGTTAATTGGTTATATGAGTACTTGGTCAGCTGTGAAAGCTGCCACTAACGCACTTGGACATAATCCACTGAACGTACTGGCAGATGCCTTATTGCCAGAATGGGAAGATCCAGAATTGCCTAGAGTGATTCGCTGGCCATTGTCGGTGCGGGTGGGGCGTATCACCGTTTAAAGAATATTCAAGCTAAAGCCTGTTTATTGAACAATGAATTGAATATTTCAAGGCTCAGAATTATCGCCCTAGAATCATTTCCAGCACAAATTTAGACCCAATGAAACCCAGTGCCAGCAAGCCAAAACCGATCAGGGTAAAGCGCACGGCTTTCTGGCCACGCCAGCCAAACTTCCAGTGTCCGATTAATAGTGAACCATAAACCAGCCAGGAAATAATACTGAACGCAGTTTTATGTGCCAGATGCTGAGCAAAGAAATTGTCGATGGTAAAGAAGCCAAAGCCCAAAGCGAGGGTAAGTAAAACAAAACCGGTCATCAGCATATCAAATAGCAGTGATTCCATGTCCTGATAAGAGGGTAGCAAACTGACCCAAACCCGGCGTTTGTGCTTCTTTTTCAGCTCACGATCCTGAAAACGTAAAATTACGGCCTGAATGGTTGCCATGAGCAATACTGCATAAGCAGACAAAGACAAAATAATATGAATGTCCAAGCCTAGAGAGTTCTGAATAATAATTTTAGCTGGCTGGGTAAAGACAAAACCGAGGATCAAACCTGTGGCAGCCACTGGAATCCCGATCAGGTTCAGGGCAATAATCGGACGATAAGTACTGTAAATAATACTGAGCAGCAGCATCAAACCCGAGGTAAAAGAAAACAGGGAAAAGACATCATAATTAATGCCTAGCGGAGTATGCATATCACCATATAACACCAGTCCATGCAGGCTCAGTCCAAGCAGTGCAGTTAGCGAAACAAACCATTGATTGGGGGTACGTTTAGACATTAAATGAATGAACAGATACCAGAAGGAAGCGGTATAAGCGACTAATGCTAAGATCGTATAAACCAAGGGGAGGCTAACCATGTCAAACCTTTTTAAGGGTGATGAATATTCATTTATATAAATTCGCTGCGAACTACAGTATCCTATAGCATTCTATGCATAAATTTTCTATTTTAAGAAACAATTTTTTGCTCATGGCTATTTTAAGCGGATTTTGCAATGTTTGATACCTTAACAGAACGACTCACGCAGAGTTTAAGAAATGTTACTGGCTCAGGGCAGCTAACCGAAGACAATATTAAAGATACGTTACGTGAAGTGCGTATGGCGCTTCTTGAGGCCGATGTTGCGTTACCTGTAACTCGTGAATTCATCGCGAAAGTTAAGGAAGAAGCATTAGGCCAGGAAGTGATGACTCAGTTATCTCCTGGGCAGGCTTTTGTCAAAATCGTTCATGACGAATTGACCAAAATGATGGGCGAGGCCAATGAAAGCCTCGACCTCGCTGCAAAACCACCTGTGGTTGTCCTGCTTGCAGGCTTGCAGGGTGCAGGTAAAACAACAACTGCAGCGAAACTTGCACGCTTCTTACAAGAACGTCAAAAGAAAAAAGTAGCGATGGTCTCTGCCGACGTATATCGTCCGGCTGCGATCAAACAACTACAGACTGTCGCGGGTGAAGTCGGTGCGATTTTCCTGGAATCCAGCGCAGACGAAAAACCAATTACGATTGTCAATCGTGCGATTGAACAGGCAAAAATCCAGTTTGCCGATGTGCTGATTGTCGATACGGCAGGCCGTTTGCATATCGATGATGACATGATGGGTGAAATCAAAGAGCTGCATGCTGCGATAAACCCGACTGAAACCCTGTTCGTGGTCGATGCCATGACCGGTCAGGATGCGGCAAACACCGCGAAAGCATTCAACGATGCCTTGCCTTTAACTGGTGTGATCCTGACCAAAACTGATGGTGATGCGCGCGGTGGTGCAGCGCTTTCAGTACGCGCGATTACCGGCAAGCCAATCAAATTCTTGGGTATGGGTGAGAAACTCGATGCCTTGGAGCCATTCCATCCTGAGCGTGTTGCACAGCGTATTCTCGGTATGGGTGATGTACTTTCTTTGGTCGAAGAACTTGAACGCAAGGTCGACAAAGAAAAAGCCGAAAAAATGGCGAAAAAACTGCAAAAAGGCGGCAGCTTCAACTTTGAAGACATGCTGATGCAGTTTGAGCAGATGAACAAGATGGGCGGCATGATGGGCTTCCTGGACAAACTTCCTGGCATGAGCAATGCCGGTCTGCAAGATGCGTTGGCGCAAGCCAATCCTGAAAAGCAGGTCAAGAAAATGGAAGCGATTATCCAGTCGATGACTATCAAAGAGCGCCGTAATCCAGACCTGATGAACCCAAGCCGTAAAAAACGTATCGCAGCAGGTTGCGGTATGGAAGTGGCAGAAGTCAACAAGCTGATCAAGCAACATGCCCAAATGGCCAAGATGATGAAAAAATTTGCCAATCCATCGGGTATGGCAAAAATGATGAAATCACTCGGCGGCTTGCAGAAACAGTTTGGCGGCGGCGGTGGCATGGGTCCATTGTTCGGCGGCAACGATAAGAAATAAGTTTGGTTTTAAAAAAGGCGCTTTAAGCGCCTTTTTTTATTGCGAATAAATCGTCAAACCGGTTTAAACAAAACAACATTTACTTACCCAAAATAAAAATCTAATCAGGCAGACTCGGGAATATCAGCACAAAATAAAGAGAAATTTCAAATGACCCAAGTGATTGTCGTACATGGTTATACTGCAAGCCCGGAAGAAAACTGGTACCCATGGATTCAGGAAAAAGCCCAACAAGAAAATGTCAGTTTAAAAGTACTCCGGCTCGATCCATCAACTACACCGACACTGGACATCTGGGATCAGCAAATGCGTGAACAGATTGATGCAATTGATGAGGACAGTATTTTTATTGCACATAGCTTGGGAACTGTGGCCGCATTGCATTACTTATCCAGAGAATTAAAACAGCAGAAAATTCAGCAACTGGTACTGATCGCGGGATTTAATGGTCGATTGGGTCGCCTGGATGAAGTAAATCCTTTTATTGATGCTGCTGAGATCGATTTTGATTTACTCAAACAGCAGATTGCAGAGCGTGTAGTGATCTATTCTGAAGGCGATGATCGGGTTGCGCCTGAATTTAGTCTGGAACAGGCGGACAGTCTGGATGCCATTGTGGTGAATGCCAAGCACCATGGGCATTTTATTGATTCTCAAGGTTGTACTGATCTGCCGGAACTCTGGAAAGTGATCAAGCCTTATCTGATTAAATCCGAAGTTTAAGCATGTTGTTGTATTCGCTAAATTTTAAAGTTTAACATGAGATGGTGTTCAAAAAGGCACTTGAATTCCATCTCCAGACTGGTTAAAACTAATTTTTTGTCGACGCAATTTGCGTTCAATGATAATAAGTAAATCACTATGAAAAATATAATAAAGAAAGTCTATATCGTGCCGGATTATCAGGCGACCTCCAATGATCACTGGTACCCTTGGCTTAGTCGCCAGCTTAAAAATACCGGTTTTGAGTCCAAGCGGATTATGCTGGCCAACCCTTTTCAGCCTGATTTAGAAGAGTGGCAGCAGAATCTGAAACTGCATATTCCGCACATGGATGAACATACCTTTTTAGTTGCACATGGCCTGAGTTGCGTCAGTGTTTTAAACTTTTTACAGGAACATTATATTCAGCAGCAACGCAAGATCGGTGGCATCATTCTGGTCTCAGCCTTTGATACACCCTTGGTTGCATGGTCAGAACTGAATAAAATACTGCAGGCTGTGCGACTTGATCTGAAAAACTTGCCGTATAGCTATAAACGTGCGGTGATGCTGATCTCCAGTAATGATCCTTATGTGCCTGCACCGATTTCCTTGCGTTTAGCACATAGCCTGAATGCACAAATTTTTGAGATCAAAAAAGCTGGACATTTTAACAAGGCTGATGGTTTTGCCGAATTCCCCCAATTGCTGGACATTATCAAACAGTGTCTGGCAAATGAGCTGCAAAATGCTGCAGGCCTTTAAGCAAGAGATCAGGTTCAATTCGGGGCTGATACTGAGCGAGATGTTGTGCAAACAGCGGTGCATCTCCACCGGTTAAAACCAGCTGTGCTGGAAAATCATGTAGTACTTTTTCAATGGTGCTGAGCAGACCCAGCAGAATGCCATGATGAACAGCGTCGATGGTATTGCGTCCGGGATTGAGTTCAGAAAAAGCGGCATCCGGAATTTTAATGCCTTTGGTATTCTGAATTAGGGAGTCACGTTGCAAGTACAGATTTGGCAGAATAAACCCCCCCAAATGTTGTTGTCCTTTCGCCAGATCAATAGTCAGCGCCGTACCACAACTAATCACACAATAATTTTCATGCGCTTGAGTCGCCACTGCAAGTACCTGTAACCAGCGGTCAATACCCAGTTGCGAAGGTTCATCATAGCCACAGATCAGACCGGCATATTCTGCCTGTACCTGAGCAAAAATCACTGGAATATGCAGGCTTTCTAAAATGCTGAGAATGCGCTCATTATTGATTTTATCCTGGACCGAGGATAGACCTACCTGATGCAAGCCCAGCGCTCTGAAATGCTGGATCAGGCCAAGTAACAAATCAGCAGGGGACTGTAAATGTAATTCCGCTGCTTGTTCAATAATCTGATCATGCTCGGTAATCCAGTATTTCAGCCGGGTATTGCCAATATCCAACCATAATTTTTTCATTGCTGTATGCCTGTTCGTCCAACGTGTTGAAGGCGGAGCTGTCCCTGATAAAAGGTCTGGATTCCCTGATCGGTCAAAATCTTGACTGCACCATCATCCTGAATCCCCAGAAAAGTACCGGAATATTGCCCTTGCACGTCAGTAAATTCAACTGCTTGTTGCATAAATGCAGCCGATCGATTGAAACGTGCCGCCAGGTTTTGACTGCTATAATTAAACCATTGCCCGGCTTGCTGAATCGCCAGATATAACTGGGCAATCAGCTCGACTCTTGAGGTGCAGGATAATCCCAGCTCGCTCAAGGAGCTAACCTGCTGATCTGGAAGGTCAGTGGGCAGAGGGTCGATATTTAAACCGACACCGACCACCACCTGTGTGGTTGAAATCGGCTCGACCAGAATACCGCCCCATTTTCCTTGCAGGCTATACAGGTCATTCGGCCATTTCACCTGTAATTCCAGGCCTTTTAGACTCGGCATTTGCAGGATATTTAACGCAATTTCCAGCGCCAGACGACCATCAATGGGTTTTTGTGTATGCAGCAATGTGCTTAAATAGATGTTCCCTTCAGGTGATATCCACTGACGTTGACGCTGTCCACGGCCTTGGGTCTGCACATGACTGCACACCAGAACCTGCTGCACCCCCTTCGTTGCCAATTCGCGTACATCATCATTGGTCGATGTAGTAATCGGTTTGATGAGTAATACTTCCGGGAGTTGGCCTGCATCGCTTAATCGTTGTTGCAGTTCACGAGTTTCTACATCCATTTGAATCTAAACGTGGTAAATATCGTTATGGAGTTAATCATATATTTATTGATTGGTGCAATTGCCGGATTCACCGCAGGCCTGTTTGGGGTCGGCGGTGGTTTGATTATTGTGCCCATCCTCTACATTGTTTTTACCCAGCTCCAGTACGATCCCAGCGTGATTATGCATATGGCGGTGGGCACTTCCTTGGCAACAATTATTGTGACTTCTATCAGCTCGGTCATGGCGCATCATCAACGAGGGGCAGTGCTATGGCCCGTATTTCGTAATCTGGCGCCAGGTCTGATCATTGGCTCTTTCTTGGGTGCGGGGATTGCCGACTATTTATCTGGTCAAGGTTTGCAGTTACTGATCGGTTTCTTTGCGGTCTGGGTGGCTTTTAGAATGTTTAGAGGAGCGCATATTCAGATTGATCCGAATCAAAAATTGCCTTCAACCCCGGTACAAATTGCTGCGGGTGGCGGGATCGGTGTGGCATCGGCCATCTTTGGGATTGGTGGGGGAAGTCTGACCGTTCCGTTTCTGAATCGCTGCGGGATCGTAATGCAAAAAGCAGTGGCGACCTCTGCGGCTTGCGGTTTACCGATTGCAGTTGCAGGTGCGTTGGGGTTTATCTGGTTCGGTAAACAGGCGCAGGTCACCGTACCAAATACCATTGGTTATATTCATATTTATGCCTTTATTGGTATCAGCATGATGAGTTTTTTCACTGCCAAGCTGGGGGCAAAAGTGGCACATCTGCTTTCACCGGCAGTATTAAAAAAATGTTTTGCTGCTTTACTGACCACCGTCGGCCTGTATTTTATTTATCAGGGTTTTATGGCCTGATTTAAACCTTTTAGTTTGAACTGATGTACCGTATTAGGAGAATAGATGACTATTCTCCTTTTTTATGAACTTAGGTTGGCTGTATAGACATAAGATTGTCTGACAATGTCAAAGTATTTATGGATAAAAACCCGTTTAATAGCAACATAGTCCAAATAAAGGGCTAAACCAGTATCCATAAAAATAAAGACAGGAACGGTATGCCATTAGAACAAGCGCACAGTTTGTCTGAGCAGATTGCCAAGCACATTAGCGAACAGATTATTCGCGGTGAACTGGTCGAAGGCGAACGTATACAGGAGCTCAGGATTGCCTCGGAGCTCGATGTCAGTCGGGGTTCGGTTCGTGAAGCCCTGCTTTTGCTGGAACGCACCCAGCTGATTGAAATCTTTCCGCGCCGTGGGGCGATTGTATCGGAAATGTCGGCCTTGCAGGTGCGTGCCTTATTTGATATGACCTCGTTATTGCTCGGGCAGATGGTGCATCGCATGGCGGAAACCTGGCGGGTGCATGAAGCTGAGCGTATTCAGCTATTATTAGAGCAATTGGAAGCAGAAACCCGCCAAGGACACACTGAAAAGTTTTATGATCTGATCTTTCAGGGCATGGCCCAGCAGCATGAGATGGTCGGGAATCCTTATCTGATGCGCTACTATCAGGAACTGCTGCCTTCTTTACGTCGGAGCTATTTTTTGACCCTGAATATTTCCAGACGCGAGTTACAGGAATCTTTTGCCTTATTTAAACTGGTCACTGAAGCAATTTTGATACGAAAAAGCCATCAGGCCACTTTATTTATGGAAGATTTTTGTCGACACTTGCGCAACCTTGTGTTGGAATCTCTGACACGGATGAAACAAATTGAACTCGCGTGGGCCAGACGCTCACGACGTTAAATCAGGACATTATGCGTTTAAGCAGTTTAAAACTTTCAGGCTTTAAATCTTTTGCCGACAGTACCACTTTAAATTTTAAAGATAATCGTACTGCGGTCGTGGGACCGAATGGTTGTGGTAAATCCAACGTCATTGATGCCATACGCTGGGTCATGGGCGAGTCCAGTGCGCGTCAGTTGCGTGGTGGCAGCATGCAGGATGTCATCTTCACCGGAACTGCCAAGCGTAAACCGGTGGGCATGGCCAGTGTAGAACTGCGCTTTGACAATACCTATGGCAAGCTGGGCGGTGCTTATAATGCCTATAATGAACTGGCAGTACGCCGTCAGGTCAACCGCGATGGCAAGTCTGAATATTTTCTGAATGGCAGCAAATGCCGTCGTCGTGATATTACCGATATTTTCCTTGGTACCGGTCTTGGGCCACGTTCTTATGCGATTATTGAACAGGGCATGATTAACCGCCTGGTCGATGCCAAGCCAGATGAAATGCGGGTCTATATTGAGGAAGCGGCCGGGGTATCGCGTTATCAGGCGCGTCGCCGTGAAACCATGCTGCATCTGGATCACACCACACAAAACCTGTCGCGTCTGGAAGATATCGCCTCCGAACTGAAATCTCAGCTAAAAACCCTGAAACGTCAGTCGGAAAGTGCGATTCAATATAAAGAACTGGAAGGGCAGATACGTACGATTAAGATCGAAATTCTGTCTTTTCAATGTGAGCAGAGCCAGCGCTTACAAGAAGAATATACCCTTGAGATGAATATGCTCGGGGAAAATTTTAAGCTGGTGCGCTCTGAACTGACTACCGTTGAACATGATTTGGGCAGTACCAGTGAACTGTTTCAGCGTCTAATTCAGCAATCCACCCCTTTGCAAAGCGAATGGCAACAGGCTGAGAAAAAACTGGCTGAACTGGAAATGACCCTGCAACAAAAGCAGTCTTTGCTGGAGCAGAATTCCACCAGTCTGGTCAAACTGGAACAGCAAAAAGCCCAGACTAAAGAGCGTTTGCAGTTGATTGAACTGCAACTCGAAACCTTGCAGCAGCAATTTGAAGATCAACAGGCACAATTGCAACAGCAAGATGGCCAGACTCAGACGCATAGTCAGAATCTGAGTGAGCTCAAATCCCAGCAGAGTTCAGTAGCAGCGCAATTCGCACAGATTAAAACTCAGGTCGAACAGCAGCAACAGCATAAATTACAAATGCTGGCTCAAAGCGAGCAACTGGCAAAGAATATTGAACGGATTGAACAGCAGAAACAGACGCTCCAACAGCAAAATGCACAGATCCAGCAACAGGCGCAGCAAGATGAGCTGGTGCAGTATCAGGCAGACAAAGCCCAGGCTGAACAGCAAATCGTTGGCTATGAAATTCAATTAACAGATTTAAGAACTCAATTCGAGCAGATTCAGGAAGAGCAGGCGAGTCGTCAACAACAGCTGATGCAGCTCAAATCTGAAATTCAGGTCCTGCATTCAGAAAAGAAAAACCTGAGCCAATTACTGACCAAAGCCAACCCAAATGCCAAGAGTGATGCGGTCCAGTTGATGCATGTGCTTAAGCTCAATGATGCAGGCAAAGGACATGCCAGCCTGATCGAAAAGTTTCTGGCCAAGTGGCTGTCTGCCCAGATTCTGGCAGAGGGCGAGCACTTCCTTGAAGATCGTGCACGTCAGTTAAAACAACAGGCTGTTCAGAATAAAATTCAGATTGCCAATACGATGTGTCTGGCCGACTGGATTGAATCTCCGCATTATTCACTGTGGCAACAAGTCGCGGTCGTAGATACATTAGCACAAGCATTACCGCTTCAAACTGACCTATTACAAGGCCAGTCAATCCTAAGTCTGGATGGCTATCATGTTGGGTCAGACTGGGTCATTGCGCTGGACTATGATGAAGCCAGTCAGGCCGGACAAGGCGCATTGAGTCATCGAATCCGTCTGGATGAAATCGAGCAGCAGCTTGCGGAACTTGAACCCAAGCTTATGCAGCTGGAGCAGCAGTTACCTGAATTCGCCGATCAGGTTAAAGCTTTGCAAAATCAGATTCAGAGTATCAGCGAGCAGCACAAGCATACCCAAAAGCAGCTGCAGCAACTCGATGTCAATATTGCTAAAGTACAAAGTAGTGCGCAGGCTTTTGCATTGCAAAAGCAGCAATTACAGCATCAGTTACAACAACTGGATGAGCAGCTTGAAGAAGATGCCATGCAGAAAGATGATCTGGAAATTGATCTGCATGCCTTGAATATCAAACTGGAACAGGCGCTACCAAATTATAAAACCCTGCAATTCCAGCTGGAAGAATTGAGTACTCAGCTGGATGACTCACAGCAGCTCAGTCAGCAAGCGCAGCAGGAATTAGAAGTGCTGCGTAGGCAAAATGTGCAAAGCCAGCAGCAAATTGAATTGCTGGAAAAAGATCAGGTATTCCTAAAAGAACAGTCTCAACAAATTACTGCACAAATCGAGCAGGCCAAGAAATTTGTTGATCCGGTACAGCTGGAATTACCTGCTTTACAGAGCCAGTTTAATGAACAGGCGCAGATCACTGAAAAGCTGCAAAAGACCTGGGCCGACTGGCAGATTGAATTAAATCAGGTGCAGAGCAAACAGCAGCAGCTGACCGAACAGCGTCACAGCTTCCAGCAGCAGGATGAAAAACTCCGCAGTACACTGGAAGAAAAACGTCTGGCCTGGCAGGCAGCCAAATCTGATTTGCAGCATTATTCTGAACAGCTGAAAGAATTGAATAGTGAAGTAATTTCCGGACTGAATATTGACCTTAAAGTACATCAAACCAAACTGGAAAAAGCTCAGGCCCAGTTTGATAAACTCGGTGCAGTCAATCTGGCGGCTTCTGAAGAATATGAAGAAGTATCAAAACGTTATGAGGAACTGAGTCACCAGATGCAGGATCTGGAAAATACGGTTGAACAGCTACAGGCTGCGATGAAAAGTATTGACCAGGAAACCCGTAAACTGTTTATGCACACGTTTGATCAGGTCAATGCTGAACTGCAAAACCTGTTCCCGAAAGTGTTTGAAGGCGGTGAGGCGAGTTTAAGCCTTGAAGATGGCTGGCAATCGGGGGTAAAACTCATGGCCCGACCACCGGGTAAACGAAACAGCTCATTGGCCTTACTCTCGGGTGGAGAAAAGGCTTTAACTGCATTAGCATTGGTATTCGCGATTTTTCGCTTAAATCCGGCACCATTTTGCGTACTGGATGAAGTCGATGCACCGCTGGATGATGCCAATGTGGGACGCTTTTGTAATTTAGTCAAAGAGCTTTCTGAACAAGTGCAATTTATTTATATTACCCATAACAAACTTGCAATGATGATGGCGACTGATCTTTTAGGTGTAACCATGCCTGAACCGGGAACATCAAAATTAGTGACAGTTAATTTGGAACAGGCAAAAGAATACGGCCTAGCTGCGGAGGTATAATATGGAAATCACCACCATTATCGGGATTGTTATCGCAATTGTGATTATGCTGTTTGGTATAAGAATGCTGTTCAAAAAACCTGTAGAGGCTGTGCCTTCACTGGATGCCAACCTGCATATCGACCCGGATAGCCAGACACCGATCATTCCAAGGCATGTACGTTCTCAGTTGGCACAACAGGATGTCGAATCTGATCGTATCGAGCCAAGCCTGAGTATAGATGAGCCGGCTCCTGAAAAGCCTTCAGTATTTCAAAAGGCTGAATCAACTCCGGTTGAGCCGGCAGCGGTCGAAACTCTTGCAGTTGTCCCGTCAACAGAAGCTGAAGGAGTGGCAAAGTCGGTAGTCACGGCAGCAGATATTCCGCAAGTAAAAGCAGAGCAGGAGAATAGCCAGACTGAAACCAAGGAAGAAACGCCTGAATTCAGCCTGAACAGTAACATCGAAAAAGCAGAAATTTCTGAATTTAATGATGAAAGCAGTATTCTGGATGCACATCTGCATGAGCAAAAAATAGTGGATGAAGAAAGTGCTTTGTCCAATGCTGAAACCATTATTTCTTTGCATATCTATCCGCAAGGCCGTGTACTTTCGGGTGATAAAACCTTGAAGGTTTTATTGAAATATGGCCTGCGTTATGGTGAGTTGGCCTGTTTCCACCGTTATAGTGAAGACGGTTCAAAACTGCTGTTCTCAGTACTGCAAATGACTGATACTGGGATGGAAGGCTTTGATTTGGAAACCCTGTCGACTCAGGAAGTGAAAGGTCTGGCATTCTTCCTGGCTTTACCGCATAGCGATGTACAAAATGCGTTTGATACCATGGACAGTATTTCACGTTTGATTGCCCGTGAAGTCGATGGTCTGGTCTATGACCAGAACCAGCAGGAATTTACTCCACAATTACGTGAATTCTGGCGCCATCAGGCCATTGATTATCGTGCTGGACAAGGAACGGAAGTTTAAGGCTGCTTTGTTCAATCTCCAAGTTGAATCTGTAGACTGCAATTTTTATAATAGCTAAAAGCTGAATATTCTACAGGGCGGATTTTCCGCCCTTTTTTATGGTGAAATTATGACCCAAGATGCCACTGTCATTGCGCAAATGCGTCAACTGATTCAACTGCTTGCCAAGCATAACCATGCTTATTATGTGATGGATCAACCGAGCATTGAAGACAGTGAATATGATCAGCTCTTTCATCAGCTCAAAGCCTTAGAACAACAATATCCTGACCTGATCCAGTCCGATAGCCCGACCGATAAAGTGGGTGGGCAGGCGCTTTCAAAATTTGTGACCGTAACACACGCCGTGCCGATGCTGTCATTAGGCAATGTCTTTAATCAGGAAGATCTGCTGGCTTTTGCCCGCCGTATTGAAGAACGTTTGCCGAATCAAAAAATTGAATATGATGTTGAACTGAAATTTGATGGTCTGGCCATTTCACTCTGGTATGAGCATGGCGTACTGACGCGTGGGGTGACGCGCGGCGATGGGGAAACCGGTGAAGACATCACCCAGAATGTCAGAACTATTCGCAACCTGCCGAAACTTTTATCTCCAGTGAATGGCATCATTCCCGATTTGTTGGAAGTCCGCGGCGAAGTGTTGATGCCGAAATCCGGTTTTGAAAAATTGAATGCTGCCAATGCCGCCAAAGGTGAAAAGACCTTTGCTAATCCGCGTAATGCTGCGGCAGGAAGTTTGCGTCAGCTGGACCCGAATATTGCTGCCTCGCGGCCATTGGCTTTTTATGCTTATGGGATTGCTCAGTGCGTGCCGCATCATGGACAAACCACTATGTCCGCCAGTCTGGAATGGTTACATCAGTTCGGTTTTGCGGTTGGCGAGCGTCACTTTATCTGTGACAGTATTCAGGACGTGCAAAAGGTCTACGAACAGATCATTGATGAGCGTGCCAGTCTCAGTGTCGAAATCGATGGTATGGTGATCAAGGTCAATGACCTGAAACAGCAACAACAGCTTGGTTTCCTGAGCCGTGAACCGCGTTGGGCCACCGCCTATAAATTTCCGGCAGTTGCAGCACTGACCACAGTAGAAAATATTAACTGGCAAGTGGGTCGTACTGGAACATTGACGCCGGTTGCGCGTTTAAATCCAGTTGCTGTCGGTGGAGTAACAGTATCTAATGTAACCCTGCACAATATTGGCGAAATTCACCGTCTGGATGTACGTATTGGTGATACCGTCAGTGTTTATCGTAGTGGCGATGTAATTCCTAAGGTGGAAAAAGTCTGGCCGGAATTTCGCCCGGTTGATGCAGTTGAAGTGCATTTACCTGAACAATGTCCAGTCTGTGATTCACCCGTGGTCATGCCGGAAGGCGAAGCCTTGGCACGCTGTTCGGGCGGACTATATTGTGCCGCGCAGCGTATTGAAGCCATTCGTCACTTTGTCTCACGTAAAGCCATGGATATTGAAGGCTTGGGTGACCGTTGGGCAGAATCGTTGCTGCATCTGAATCTACTCAAAGATGTCTCGGATATTTACCATCTGCATGAACATCGTCAGACGTTGCTCGGTATTGAAAAGATGGGGGCCAAATCGGTTCAGAATCTTTTGGATGCCATCGAAAACAGCAAGAAAACTACACTGGCTGCTTTTATCTATGCCCTCGGTATTCGTGGGGTAGGTGAAACCACGGCGCGGATGCTGGCCAATACTTTCCAAACACTGGAGGCATTACGCAATGCTGATATTGAAGCATTAAAGAAAACACCAGATGTCGGTGATATTACTGCGGAATGGATTCTGGATTTCTTCCAGGCGCCACATAATCTGGAAGTTTTGGATCGTTTACTGGCTGCCGGTATTCACTGGGATGCACCGATTGCACCGACCCGTCAGCCATTGAACGGCGAAAGCTGGGTGGTTACCGGAACTTTAAGCAGTATGGGACGGGATGATGCCACCCAGTTATTGCAAGCCTTAGGTGCGCGAGTCAGTGGCAGTGTGTCTAGTAAAACCAAATGTGTGGTTGCAGGTGAAAAAGCTGGCTCAAAACTGGATAAAGCAGAAAAACTGGGTATCCCAGTGATCAATGAACAACAGTTTATTGGCTTGATGCAGGATTATGGTCAGCTTGAGGCCTAAATCTCTGGATATTTCATGAAAGAATAAGAGTTAAAAAAGCCACCTTCGGGTGGCTTTTTCGCATAGAAAGATTAAGGAATATATTTTTTCACGACACCATCATCGAGCAGCTGCTGGAAATGTTCCACCAGACTTTCTTTCACCGGACGATACTCAATACCGAGCTCATCTTTACTTTTCTGGGCATTAAAGAAAATTGGATAACCCATATTCAGTTCTACAAATTTGCGGCTAAAACCTGCTACAGGCCCGAACAGTTTAAAGGCTGCTTTGGGCAGTTGATTGCGCGGGAACGGAAACTTATTGCCAAAATGTGCTCGCAGAATTTGGCCCATTTCCAGCAGGCTCAAGCTTTCACTACAAATGATATAACGGCCATGCGCTTGCGGATTAAACGCAGCACGGATATGCGCTTCAGCGACATCCTGAACATCGACCACGCCATTCCACATCGGTGGAACGCCAAGCAGGGTCATGCCGTTGGCAAACTGTTGCAGGACTTCCACACTGCCGGATTGGGTATTTGGGGTTAAGGATTGACCAAAAACCAGTGCAGGATTGATACAGACCAGATCCCAGCGATCCTGTGCTTCAGCCATTTCCCAGGCTTTACGCTCTGCCATGACTTTAGAATAAGGATAAGGCTGATGTGTGGCTGAACTGGTGGTATTCCAGCATGATTCATCAAAACTGTTATTCTCAGTTTGTAGAATATCAATGGCATCGCCATAGGTAGATGCGATACTCGATGTCACGATCACGCGTTTCACTGATTCAGTCTGATTGACACTATTCAGTACATTTTCAGTGCCTAACACCGCAGGTTCGATAATATCTTTGACTGCATCTTTATAGTTGGTGACCACAAAAGGTGAGGCCATATGAAAGACAATTTCACAGCCTTGCATCGCCTGATCAAAAGAACCCGGGCTTAATAAATTGGCCTGAAATAACTTGAGAGTTCCCGGTGTGCTGTCGGCAATTTTTTCTAAATGGGCAAAGCTTTTACTTTTATTTAGGTCACGTACCGTGGCATGTACAGTATAGCCTTGCGTGAGTAATTTCTGGATGACCCAGCTGGCAATATAACCCGATGCACCGGTAACCAGAACAGGCGCTGTTGTTTGTGGATGTGTCATATCGGAACCGTTGTTGTTTTAAATTTGTGTGAATGATAAGCGAAATTTAAGCATGAAGTACGCCAATGCAGTGATATTTATACAAAAAGAATGAATCTGTCTGGTCAAAATTAAGATTTACAAATTTTAACGCATGTGTTTATTTGCCGGTTTTAGGTTATTGGCAAGCGTAATGAAAATGCAAAGTGTTGTTTTATAAATGGGATTTCATTAAGAACGAAGTGTAAATGCAAGTACTTCTCATTTTAATTATATAAAAATCAAATATTTAACCATGGTTAAGCTTTGCAAATTCAATTGCTTTTCGCCATAATAGCAAAATACAGGTAGGGAGTTATTCAAATGCGCGGAAATCCAGAAGTCGTAGATTATTTAAATATGTTGATCGGTGGCGAACTGGCTGCTCGTGACCAATACTTGATTCACTCTCGTATGTATGAAGATTGGGGATTGACCAAAATCTTTGAACGTATCGATCACGAAATGCAAGAAGAGTCCCAGCATGCGGATGCGATTATCCGTCGTGTTCTGTTCCTTGAAGGAACGCCAAACATGCAGCGCGATTTCGTTGAGATTGGCGAGGATGTGGTGAGCTGCCTGAAAGCCGATCTAAAACTTGAATATCATGTGCGGGAAAAACTGGCGCAGGGCATCAAACTGTGCGAAGAGAAAGGTGACTATATCAGCCGTGATATGTTACGCCAGCAAATGTCGGATACCGAAGAAGACCATACTTACTGGTTAGAAAAACAATTGCGCTTAATCGAACTGATTGGTCTGCAAAATTATATTCAGTCACAGATGTAAAACCGGATGAATAAAAAACCCAGCACATGCTGGGTTTTTTATATCTTGAAAATACTTAGTTGTTATTACTCATAATGCCAATTTTTTTGACCTCCAGCCTTTGAGCTGCCGCCATGACCATAGCGATATGTTTATATTCAGTGGCACGATCCGCCTTGATTTTAATCTGATCCTGATCCGCTTTTTGCGCTACTGTCTTGAATAAGTTTTCCAGAGCTTGGGTATTTGCTACCGGCTGTTCATTCCAGAAAATCTTACCTTGTGCATCCAGACGTAATTCCACCAGCTCAGGCGGTTTTTCATCGGTTACAGGAGGCGTTCCATTCGGTAGATCGATATTAATCGAGTTATTCGGCAAAGGAATTGTGATAATAAACATAATCAGCAAGACCAGCATGACATCAATCAATGGGGTCATGTTGACATCTAACATCACATCATCGTCTTGATTTGAACCAACATTCATACCCATAAACTTAATCCTTCTTTGTGCTTAAGGTGTAGCGGGCGGAGTGGTGACAAAAGCAATTTTGCCAATACCGGCCTGTTGGGTGGTACTAATCACCTGATCAATTGCTTCATAAGGTGTTAACTGATCACCACGAATATGCACTTCAGGCTGCGGACGTTTCTGTGCTTCTGCCTGTAAACGGCTCAGTAAAACTGTTTTATCTGCGATATAGATTTCGTTCCAGAAAATATCACCTGTTTTATTGACAGCCAGCTGAACATTTTCTGGCTTGGTTTCATACGGTACATTTCTTTCTTCGGGCAGATCGACTGGTACGGTATGAATGGCAACCGGTACAGTAATCAGGAAGATAATGAGCAGAACCAGCATAATATCAACCAAAGGTGTGGTATTAATGGTTCCAATTACCTCATCATCGCTGTCGTTTGAATTGACCATCATTCCCATGGCTGATGCCTCACTCTTACTTCACGTCACGATTAACAGGATTATTGGTTGTAATTTCACCGCTGAGTAATACTGCGTGTAAATCAGAACCAAAGGTACGCACTTCTTCCATGACCGCTTTATTACGGCGAGTTAACCAGTTGTAGCCAAGTACTGCCGGGACTGCGACTGCCAGACCAATTGCAGTCATGATCAGTGCTTCACCGACTGGGCCGGCAACTTTATCAATGGATGCTTGTCCTGAAACACCAATGGCAGTCAGTGCATGGTAAATCCCCCAAACCGTACCAAACAGGCCAACAAAGGGTGCAGTAGAACCGACTGTCGCAAGGAAGGCCAGGCCACCACTCAGATGGTTCTGGATTTTGTCGATTGCACGGGAAATTGAGATGGTGACCCAGGTATTGAAGTCAATACGCTCAAGTAATGTGCCACCATGATTTTTGGTTGACTTGATACCTTTTTCCGCAATAAAACGGTAGACGCTGGCTTCATCCAGGTTCTCGGTGGCATTATCTAGAGAAGAAGATTCCCAGAAAGTATTTTCAGCTTGCTTAGCCTGTTTGCGAATCTTGCCTTGTTGTAGGCATTTGCTGATCATGATGTACCAGGTGCCGATCGACATGACAACCAGAATAAACAAAGTGATTTTAGAAACAATATCACCTTCTTTCCACATGGCTTCCAGACCATAAGGATTATATCCAGCCTTTTCATCCTTAGCTTCAGCTGGTAATGGCGGTGTAGCCGCTGTAGCCGCTGTTGCAGGTGTTTTTACCGCTGTTTCAGTGACAGCACTGGTATTGGGTGTAGCGGACTGTTCTGCAAAAACTGTTTGCAGAGGTAATAAGGTACTAATGGCAATTACACCGGCAGCAGTCATATTTTTTAAAGGTTTTAGTGATTTTTTCATCATGGATCTCCTGATTTTTTTCTTTATCTGTTGTATCTGTTAGTCAAGGACAAATTCATATGGAATGTCATACCAAGATTCTTGCGGTTCGCCATTTTTCATTGCCGGCTTGAAAGTACATAAACTGAAGGCCTTGGATGCTGCACGATCCAGCGCACGACTACCGCTCGACTTTTTCACTTTGGCATCCTGGACCTTGCCGGTGGTATTTACATATACAGAGATCAGCACTTCACCTTGCTCTTCATTCATCAGTGCATCACGTGGATAGTCTGGGCGTTTACAACCTGCTTCACCTTGTGTCACCCCACGAGTGACACCAGCGGGTGGAGGAGCTGGTGCTGGAGCGGCTGCGACTACTGCAGCCGGTGCTGCTACCGGACTTGGTGAAGGACTCGCTGCAACGGGAGTAGGTACTGCAACAGTTGTCGGTTGAGTTGGCGTTGGAAGTGTTTTCTGTACAGGAACTACTTTTTCAACCGGTTTCACCTCAGGCACTTGTGCTACTTTTTCTACGATTTTCGGTGGTTCAGGTGGTGTTTCTTTTGGTGGCTCAGGTTCAGGCGGCTTAATATCTTGAATAATCATTAGCTCAACTGGCTGTTCCGTCGGTTTAATAATGTCTTTTGCCATACCAGCCATAAGTACCAGGCCAACCAGGATATGCAAAAAAACAACGACCCCAATACCAGTCAGTTTTTTGGCGGAGTTTTTTTCTAAGTCTTCAAACTTTGTGCCCATCATGACTCCTAGAATTTAAGACAAACAGGAAATAGTGCACTGATGAGAAATTTTTTTGATTACAGGCAGCATTATTTTTTGTTTGGCTAAAATTAAACGGGGAAAACCGCAAACACCGCTTGGCAGCAGTGTTTGCGAAGTAATTAATTAAAAGAATTTATAGGTACCACGTAGGAAGTAAGCGCGGCCTGTTGGATCGCTATAACGTGGGTCATAACCGTATTGGAAGTTATCCATTACGTCAGAGGCAGGTGGTTCTGCATCGAACATATTTTTAATACCGGCAGTTAGCTCCAGATTCTTAAATCCTTTGTAAGTACCAGAAATGTTGTATACGGTGTAGTCAGCAACATCACGTTCTTCCGAATAGTCTTCATAACCACGAACGAACTGTTGTTCAAACACCATTCTCCAGTTTTCATAAGACCAGTTCACGTTTGCAGTATGTTTCCAGCGAACAACTGCTGGGTCATCATAAAGACCGACATAACCTTCCCACTCGCCGCCTGGTTCACTTTGGTAATCCATTTTGATCACATAAGTACCGTCAATACCGAAACCGAAGCGGCCAGTTGACGTCATTGGAGAAAGATAGTTCAAACTCAAATCAATACCTTGAGTTTTCAAGCCACCGGAGTTAATCAAGTTAGTTGAGATATGATCGATACGACCTTCTGCATTACGAACAAAGTATTGAGCATATTTTTCTGGATCACCAAAAATTGATGCTTCACCAATCGTTCCAACTAGGTTTTCAATTTCGATATTGTAGTAATCGGCAGTGAAAACTAAGTTTTTGATCGGTTCAAAGACAAAACCAGCCATGTAAGATGTTGATTCTTCTGGACCTAGTTCAGAATTTCCGCCTTGGGTACGGATAAACTGGGTATTACATTCAGTTTGGTATCTGGTTTCAGTTGGTGTACCACCCGGGCAAAGAACCGGGTCGTTATATCTTGCACCAGTCCAGGTTCTGACCGAAGGAGCATTGACTTCATATAAGCTTGGTGCACGGAAACCGGTACTGTAAGAAGTACGGAACATGAGTTCTTTAACTGGTTCCCAGCGTAAGGCCACTTTAGGATTAAAGGTGTCACCAAAATCGCTATAGTCATCATAACGAGCGGCCAACTGTAATTCCAGGTTGGTCAATAAAGGTACTTGGAGTTCAGTAAATACTGCACTAATGTCACGATCGCCTGAGCTTTTTGGTTTATTTGGATCAATACCACTGCCTGGAACTTGAGCAACAATTTCAGAATTTACAGTTGCTTCCCAGTCTTGTTTGGAGAAACTGCCACCGAGTGCAAAACCGACATCACCTGCAGGCAGTGTGTAGATTGGACGACTCACGGTAAAGTCAATTGTAGTGGATTCTAAAGATGCCTGATTGGTATCGCCTTTGACATCAAAAGTGTTCCATAAGCCGGCATTGGCTGCTGCTTGTGGGCCAAATGGGTTTAAAGTTCCATTATCAAGTGCAGCCTGAACTCTACTGCGGTTTAAATAACCACTTACGAAACTGTCAGTCGCATCACTTTTTGCATAAGTAACACCACCATTCATATCCCAACCGTATGCTTCACCTTCAATCCCTGCAAAGATACGGTTCGATTCGTTAGGGTCTGTTGAGAATTACCGAGAGTTAATTAAACTCGCGCACAATTGAATCATGGCTTCAAAACTCGTATCTGTTTTACAACTACGCATCGCTATACGTTTAAATTCTTTTAACTTACAGAAATAGTTTTCAATGAGATGACGCCATTTATACATAATCGTATCAAAGGCTCTCATTACTTTTCGATTAGATTTGGGTGGGATCACCACTTTCACTTTACGTTCATTGAGTTCTTGGATGAGCCAATCTGCATCAAATGCTTTATCCGCTAGTAATGCTTGAAAATCAACATCTTCAATTAAAGGTTTGGTTTCTACTAAATCGTGATATTGACCAGGCATTAATCGAAACTTAATGAGGTTGCCTAGACTATCTACTAAGGCAAGAATTTTACAGGTCATTCCACCTCGAGATTTACCTATAGACTGTTTGAAAGTCCCCCTTTTGCACCTTGGCCATGTCGATGAACTTTAACAATCGTTCCATCAATCATGGCGTATTCCAAATCAACATCTTCATTTACAGATGCAAAAATAGTTTCAAATACACCAGCTTTCACCCAATCACGGTATCTTTTAAAGACGGTATTCCATTTACCAAAATGAGCAGGTAGATCACGCCATGGACTGCCTGTACGGGCAATCCATAGGACTGCTTCTAAAAATAATCGATTATCTTTTCCACTACGACCTCGATCGGTCACTTTACCTAGGCAAAAAGGTTCCATTTTTGCCCATTGGGCATCAGTAAGTATGTATCTATCCATAGTACTATTATAAATTAATCAGTAGCCTTTGTTAATTCTCAACAAGCCCTAATTGACTTAGAAACACGGTTACCGCCTTGTGAACGTAGATACAGTTGTAATGTGTTAGTCGCCAAGCCATCAACTGCTGGAGTAATACCTTTGCCAGGGTAATATTGACTGGCATAAGGCAAGGTCACACTACGGCTATAAACATCAGGCGCAATTGAAGTGGTTACTTCATCACGTGCATAGATATACTCACCAATCGCATTAAAGTTATCTGACAATTTGAAAGTTGCGCGACCTAACGCAGAAAGATTCTCTTGTTCAGGCACAATACCAATAACAGTTTGGGTATTTAAATAACAGAAACCATCTTCAGCAACAGTATCTTTGGTATTTAAACAATTATCCCCATAAGGGTTACCCAAAATACCTGTGATAGGATCGTAGAAGTTTGCAGGGAAAGCATTTGCTGAACTGCCATCAATTCCTAATTCAGGAAGTACCCCACCACGGCGGCTGACTTTACGGTCTTTTGCCCAAATCGTATCTTGTTTTCGGTAATCGATCACACCGTAGACATTAAAACCTTGTTCATCTAGATCGCCATATCCCCCAAAAATCGAAACGTCAATTTTTTCGCCGCCTTTTTCTTCAGGAATTTGACCACCTAAAGTAATGCCCACGCCTTCATATTGCTTTTTCGTAATAAAGTTGATTACACCACCCACTGCATCTGCACCATAGACTGCAGATGCGCCGTCACGTAAGACTTCAATGCGCTCTACCAATGCGAGAGGGATGTTGTTTAAGTTGGTTGAATCGGTACCAAATGCACTGCTTGCAACACGGCGACCATTAATTAAAACTAAAGTTTTATCCGAACCAAGACCACGTAAATTTGCTGTTGAACCACTGGTATTACTGGCACCGACATTTTGTGCTGTGACATAACTTGCTTGGTTGGCACTGACTTTCATCAATGCTTCTTCTACAGTGGTTACCCCCTGATTCACCAGATCTTCACCTTTAATAATCGTGATTGGTGAGGCGCTTTGTGCGGCTACACCTTTAATAGATGATCCAGTAACTCGCACTTTCTCAACCTTGGTAGGTTGTGCAGCGGAGTTTTCTGGTTCATCTGCTGCATGTGCCAGCGAAAGACACATCATGCTTAAGCTTAACGCGCTTAATTTGATGAGTTTTTTGCCAACGGTTGGAGCCCCCATAGATCCGACCAATTTGTTTTTTTTCATCGTAATTTTCACCCTTTTGTTATGTGAAGTAGTGCTGGGAGGACTTAAGCAAAGCGAATGCCAACTTATAAATTATTAATTTTAAAAAATATTAAGTGATTGAAAAAATTATATTTAATTTGATTTTTTTGGAGGTGTACTAAGTTCTGATGAAGAAATATTAAGAGAGTAGGGTTTAAAATCTGAAGAAAGTCTCTATAGGAAACCATGAGAAAGTAAAAAATAAATATTTAATGAATAAGAATGGAATCTAAAATTGAAAGGGAAATTGAATAAAGTTTAATCATGGTGCATGATTTTTACATAAAATATACAATAATTTAATAAGATAATAATTATATATTTCATTTGCTTATGTATGTATTTTCTTAGGTTGAAGTAGTGGGAGGATGCAATAATATGAAACAGGTCTGGTTTATTTTTGTGCAGACTAGGCTTGGAGCTAGATTTTAAGAATAAATATTAAATTAATGATTCATGGAAAATATTATGTTATTGATAATGTTTTAAATGATTAATAAAAATAAGCTTTTTTGAGTTAATAACAGGAAAAAATCGTTATTTTTCGAGGATGGCATGAAATTCGCTTTGTTCATTTTATTCCATCTGTCCAGCTTTGACCCATCCATTGAAGCAAATATGGGATGATGTGTTAAAGACTTCCTATAGCAATAAAACTTCAAGATCAAGAATAGGTACAAATTTGAAATCAGCACTTTTCAGCATGACAATTTTGGCCTTGGCCATGACTACGGGGCAAGCCTCCTGGGCAAAATCATCTGCACATCCGGATAAAGTTTTAAACCTGGCTTTTGAAGCACCTGATGATGGTTTTGATATGGTCAAAACCTATAATTTTTATAGTGGTAGCGTTGCTGAAGCCATTTTTGAACCCTTGTTGCGTTATGACTATCTGGCGCGGCCTGCAATCCTGGCTCCAAATACAGCCGAATCTTTACCCAAGGTTGAGCAGGATGGCAAAGTTTATACCTTTAAAATCAAGCCAGGAATTTATTTTAGTCCTGATCCTGTATTTCAGGGCAAGAAGCGTGAACTGGTGGCGCGTGATTATATCTACTCCATGCAAAGGATCATGGATCCAAAAAATCATTCTCCTTCTTTTTCTTTTATTGATGGAAAAATCCTTGGGGCAGATCAGGTCATCCAGCAGGCTAAAAAAACTGGCAAGTTCAACTACGATGCACCTATTCCCGGTTTAAAAGCACTAGATAAATATACCTTACAAATTACCCTGACCCGTTCCGATCTGAATTTTCCATATATTCTGGCCTATGTGGCTTTTAGTGGTACCGCACGGGAAGCGATCGAACATTATGGTCATCGGGCAGGTCAGCATCCGGTTGGAACAGGAGCGTATCAGTTACACAAATATGTTCCGCGTAGCCGTATTGAACTGACTGCCAACCCGAATTATCGTGGTTTTGTCTGGAACTTTAAGGGCGATGGTTCCGAGTGGGATCAACGTATTGTCAAAGCCATGCAAGGCAAGCAGATGCCGCAAATTGGCAAGGTCAAAATCAGTATTATTGAAGAGGAACAGTCTCGCTGGCTGGCTTTAAAGTCTGGACAACTGGACTATGACAAACTCACTGCGAGCGGCGCCGAACAGGCACTGGAAAATAAGCAGCTGAAAAGTGAATACAAGAAAAAAGGCATCCTGCACTATCCGAATAAAGAACCGGAAATTACCTACACTATCATGAATATGCGTGATCCGGTGATTGGTGGGAATTCACTGGAAAAAATTGCCTTACGTCGTGCTCTCGCCTTGTCCTATAACCAGAAAGAAGCTATCCAGCAGTTGTACAAAGGTCATGCCGATAAAGCTGAAATGATTTTGCCAGAGGGAGTAGGTGGACATGACCCGACGTATAAAAGCAGTATTGCTTATAACCCATTACTGGCCAATAAACTGCTTGACCGCTTTGGTTATAAGAAAGGCGCTAATGGTTACCGTAGCTTGCCTGATGGCAAGCCTCTGATACTAAAAATGAATTCAACCAGCTCAAGCTCTTCGGTGATTTCTGCAGAATTATGGAAAAAAAATCTGGATGCGATCGGGGTGCGAATTGAGTTCAAGGTCAGTAATTTTGCTGACAATTTAAAAGAAGCCACCCAATGCAAGCATATGATGTGGGGTGGAGCCTGGATTGCGGACTATCCGGAAGGGGAAAACTTTGCCCAGTTACTGTATGGGCCAAATGCGCAGCAAGGCAACCTGAGTTGCTATACCTCCAAAACTTATGATGCACTGTACCAGACCGCGATGAAACTGCCGCCGCAGCAGCGGGCGCCATATTATGAGCAGATGAACCGTCAGATGGAGGCCGATAATCCATGGATTCTGCACAATACCCGTATACGCAACTGGTTGATTCATCCGCATGTGCAGGGCTTTAAAGCCCATCCGGTGACCAGAGCAGTTTGGCAATATATGGATATTGAACCTGTTAAAAAATAACTTGAGAAGATTAAGAACCATATGAATGTGAATACAAATGCTTTAAAAAAACTGGCTCGTGGGGTGTTAGTGGCTGGTTTGATGATGGCAGGGGTTGCGTCCACATGGGCTGCCAATCCTGCCAACCCGAATAAAGTTTTAAAAACAGTATTTCCGGCGGCTGAAACCGGTTTTGATCCGGGTTATATCCATGACCGTTATTCAGCCAAGATTAATGCGGCGATTTTTGAGACCTTATTTACCTATGACTATCTGGCCTCGCCGGCAAAATTAGTGCCATTAACTGCAGTCAGTCTGCCTCAAGTCAGTGCGGATGGCCTGACTTATACCATCAAAATCAAAAAGGGCATTTACTTTGCCGATGATCCTGTTTTCGGCGGTAAAAAACGTGAACTGACTTCGTATGACTATGCCTATAGCTTGAAACGTCTACTGGACCCAAAGCTGCATTCACCGAACAGCTGGTTGCTGGATGGCCGAATTAAGGGGCTGGACGCATGGATGGCCCTAACCAAAAAAAATGGCAAAGCCTATGAAAATCCGTTTGAAGGTATTCAGACCCCAGACCGCTATACCTTGATATTAAAGCTGAATAATCCGGATCAGAACTTTCCGATGTTGCTGGCACATGGGCCTGCCGCTGCAGTAGCTCGTGAAGTGATTGAAAAATATAAAGACAAAGCGGGTTGGGTCATGAATAGGCCAGTGGGAACTGGTCCTTATGTGCTCAGTCGCTGGACACCAGGCTCACGGATTATCTTAAAACCAAATCCAGCTTATCGTGGTTTTGTCTGGGACTTTAAAGCCAGTGGTGCAGAAGATCAGGCTATTGTAAAAGCCATGCAGGGCAAAAAAATGCCTCAAATCGGCACTATTGATGTGCGTGTTATTGAAGAAGCGCAATCCCGGATGCTGGCATTTAAGAAAAATGAACTGGACCTGCTCGAAATTGAGGGCGATATCGTCGTACAGGCCCTCGATGGTGACAAATTAAAGCCTGAGCTGGCTCAGCAGGGAGTGAAGCTGTCACGTATTTTAGAGCCCTCCATTAGCTACCATTACTGGAATATGCAAAACCCGGTCGTGGGTGGTTTCGCGCCAGAAAAAATTGCCTTACGTCGTGCCATGGCGATGGCATTTTCTGTAGAAAACATGATCAATGTATTACTTAAGGGGGATGGAGCAAAACTGCACATGCCTATCCCCCCAGGAGTAGCAGGCTATTCACCGTCCTATAAAAGCAGTATTCCCTATTCAGTCAAAGCAGCCAACATGTTGCTCGACCGCTATAACTACAAGATCGGTGCAGATGGCTGGCGGAAAACGCCTGAAGGTAAACCTCTGGTGATTGAACTGATTACTGGGAATACCAGTCGGGGCCAGCAGCAGGGTGAGTTCTGGAAAAAGACCCTGGACAGTATTCATATTCGATTGACCAGTAAGGCCATGCCATTTGCTGAAGGCATCAAGCTGGAAAAGCAATGTAAAACCATGTTCAAGAGTTCTGCATGGATTGCCGATTATCCGGATGCCGACAATTTTATGCAGCTGTTCTATGGCAAGAATGTCAATGTCACCAACAATGCCTGTTTCAAGCATCCTGAATTTGACCGTCTTTACGAGCAAACCCAGAGCATGCCGCCAGGTCCGGAGCGTGATCTGCTCTATCGCAAAATGACCAGGATTCTCGAAGTCAACATGCCAACCCTGATGCTCTATAGCACCTACCGTAACGCCTTGACCCAACCCCAAATTATTGGACATAAGTCTCATCCGATTCTGTCTTCAGAATGGATGTATATCGATATTAATACGAAAAAGTAAGAAAAAATCTGGAGATGAATATGAAATCAAAGTCTTTAAAATTAAGTACCTTATGTTTAATGATAATGGGGGGATATCAAGGTGTAGCGGCAGATACCCAAGTACAGCTGTTGCAATTGTTCAAGGCTGCAGAAATTCCGTCTTTATGTGATGCCAGTCTGGCTTCCATGCAAAAAGATATCCAGATATTTGAAAATAAAAAAATTAAAGATAAAGCCAAGGCAGGACCTTATCTAGCTGAATGGGATGAGTTGCATGCCAAAGCCCGGGATTTCGGTGCAGCAGTAGGGCTGTACAGTAATGTCGATCCGGATCCTGCATTGCGTCAGGCAGCCGATGACTGTGAACTTAAAATCAGCAAATACCAAACCACCCTGTATCAGAATCCGAAACTGTATGGACAGTTCAAAAAACTGAAAGCCAGTGATCCGATTGATCAGAAATTTTTAGAAGATATTCTGGAGCAGTTTGAGAACACCGGGGTGCAACTCAGTGCAGAAAAACAGAAACGACTGAAAGAAATTATTGAAGAAAGTACCAAACTGGGACAGGACTTTTCCAAAAATGTGCGGGATAACCCTGAAAAAGTTGAATTTACTCCAGCTGAAATGAAAGGCCTGCCAGAAAGTTACATCGCAAATTTAAAGAAAAATGAAAAGGGCAATTATCTGCTCGGCTTTGATTATCCGGAATACCAGCCTTTTATGGAGCTGGCAGAAAGTGATGAAGCACGCAAACGTTACCAGACCGCTTACACGCGTCGCGGGACCGAACAAAACTTGCAATTCATGAAAAAAGCCATTGATCTGCGTTATGAAATGGCACAACTTTTTGATAAGGAAAGCTATGCTCATTCTGCGCTTGAATTCCGTATGGCCAAAACTCCTGAAGCAGTGAACGGTTTTCTGGATGAGGTTTATGCCAAAGTTGCACCTCTAGAAAAGCAGGATGTAGAACAATTACGCCAGTTCAAGGCTGAAACTTTAAAAGTTCCGTTAGAGAAAGCAGAAATTACACGCTGGAATCAGGGTTATTGGAGTGAAAAACTGCGTCAGGCCAAATACAAGGTAGACCAGGAAAAATTGCGGGATTATTTCCCGACAGAAGCATCGCAAAAATGGTTATTCGCTATTTCTTCGGAACTCTATGGCATTGAGTTCAAGCCGGTGAAAGTCAAGGCCTGGCATGATGAAGTGGAATATTATGCGGTACATGACAAGGCTACGGGCGAATTCCTGGGCGGATTATATGTTGATAAATACCCGCGTGAAGGCAAATATGGGCATGCAGCTGTCTGGGGAGCTTATGGCGGCAGTACCCTGAATCAGCGTCGTCCGGTATCGGTACTGGTGACCAATTTTAACCGTAAGGGCTTGAACAGCAATGAACTGGAAACCTTTGTGCATGAAATGGGTCATGCCTTGCACGGGATTCTTTCGAAGACCCGCTATACAGAACAGTCTGGTACCTCGGTAGAGCGTGACTTTGTAGAAGCACCATCACAGATGTATGAAGAGTGGGCACGCCGTCTGGAAACCTTGTCAAAAGTAGCAGATTACTGTGAGCCGGCATGTCCTCGGGTGGATGCTGCCATGACCGAGCGCTTAAAGAATGTGAAGAATTACGGTCGAGGCCTGCATTACGCCCGTCAGGCTTTATATGCCCAATATGATATGGCCTTGCATGGTAAAGATGCAAAAAACATTGAGCCTTTAAAACTCTGGCAGGATATGGAAGGCAAGACCGCCTTGGGTTATGTCAACGGTCAGCAGTTCCCGGGACAGTTCGGGCATCTGATGGGCGGCTATCAGGCAGGTTACTACAGCTATATGTGGTCTGAGGTCATTGCCCTGGATATGCTTTCATCCTTTGGTGATCAGCTGATGGACAAGAAAGTCGGTGCGCATTATCGCAATACGGTCCTGGCCCAAGGCGGACAAAAGCATGGCGAGCAAATGGTGAAAGACTTCTTGGGTCGTGATCCGGACAGCAAAGCTTTCTTTAATGAAATTTCAGGAAAAAATTAAGGAAGGCAAGCGATGCTGGCATATATTATTCGACGGCTTTGGCAAATGATCCCGACCATGCTCGGGGTGATTTTGCTGATTTTCCTGCTGTTTAACTGGGTAGGTGGAGACCCTGCCTATATTCTGGCCGGTAAAATGGCCAATGCGGAACAGATTGAGAACATCCGTCAGCAACTGGGTGTGGATCAACCGTATTACGTCCAACTCTGGATCTTTATCAAGCAGATTTTAACCTTTGATTATGGGGTGAGCTGGAGTACCGGGGAATCGGTAGCACAGATTATCACCACCCGTTTGGGGCCCTCACTGACCATTCTGATTCCACTGACCATTCTGCAAACTATTATTTCTATCATTCTGGCTTTAGGTGTGGCTTCAGTTCGTGGTTCTTTGACAGATAGCATGATCATGATGCTGTGTACGATCGGTATGTCGATCAGTATTCTGGTGTACATCATCGTGTTCCAGTATTTCCTGGCTTATGAATTGAGCTGGTTCCCGGTACAGGGCTGGAGCGATAATTTCGCTGATAACCTTTTCAAATACGCCTTGCTACCTGTGCTGATTATGTTGGTGGTCAGTATTGCACCGACTTTACGCCTGTATCGTAGTTTCGTACTGGATGAAGTCAATCAGGACTATGTGCGTACTGCGCGTGCCAAAGGCCTGGGTGAAAACCGTATCATGGGCGTGCATGTCTTGCGCAATGCCTCCATTCCGATTATTACCGATGTGATGGCAGGACTTCCGGCACTGCTGATCGGTGCTTTCCTGATTGAGCGTTTTTTTGGTATTCCGGGAATTGGCCGTGAAGTTATTATTGCGGTAGAACGTTCTGATTTTCCTGTGATTAAAGCCATTACGGTCTATGTTGCTGCTGCGACCATGATATTCAACCTGATTGCCGATCTGATCTATAAATGGGTCGATCCGCGTGTACAGTTGAAGTAGGTGAATTATGCTGAGTGCGATATTTAAAAAAGAACAAGCGGCTGAAGCAGCACCTGAATCGGCTTCAACAGGATTATGGCAACTGGCCATGCGCCGTTTGAAACGTGACCGGATTGCCATGTTTTCCCTGTATGTGGTGCTGTTTTATCTGCTGCTGCTGGTGCTGTCAATGAGCGGCCTGATTGCCAAAGACTGGAATAAAGAAGTGGCGGTCAGCTATGCACCGCCGAGTTTTATCAGTGCAGCGCCAGTTCCGGCTGTATCTGATACAGAGCAGGGCGCAGAATCTGTACCTCTACCAGTCAATCCAGTTGATCCTTTAAAAGATGTCATTGCTGAATTGAATGCTGAAATTGCTGCTGAGCAGGGTGCTGGTGCAGGCATCGATTATTATGGAGTGGTCGATCCGCTGGCAGAAGACATGAAGGCCATTAATCAGGAACTCGGTGGCCAGCTGATGGATGAAAGTGGGGAACTCAAGCAAAGTCTGGTCTTCGGTGCAGATAAATGGGGACAGGATGTTTTACAGAAAACCATCAAGGGGGCTGAAACCTCGATTCTGGTTGGATTGATTGCAGCCTTTGTCGCTGTACTGATTGGGACTGCACTGGGTGCAATAGCAGGGTATTTTGGTGGTTGGGTCGATGATGTCCTCAACTGGTTTTATAATATCTTTACCTCAATTCCCTATCTGTTGCTGGTTTTGGCCATTGCCGCAGTGTTACAGCAGAAAGGTATTTTATCAATCATCCTGATTTTAGGTCTGACTGGCTGGACCGGGGTCTTCCGTTTGGTTCGTGCTGAATACATGAAGCATACGGCACGTGAATATGTGCTGGCTGCCAAGGCGATTGGCGTGAGTAATATGCGTCGTATGTTTGTCCATATTTTTCCCAATGTCAGCCATATTGCCCTGGTACAGATGTCTATTCTGGTGGTGGCATTTATCAAGTCCGAAGTCATTTTGAGCTTCCTCGGTTTCGGTGTGCCTATCGGGGTAGTGTCATGGGGCAGTATGCTAAATGAAGCACAAAGCGAGCTGATTTTGGGTAAATGGTGGCAACTGGCGGCAGCCTCAATCGCCATGGCGGTATTGGTAACTGCTTTCTCGATGTTTACCGATGCACTCCGTGATGCATTAGATCCAAAACTGAAATAGGAGCGCAACGATGTCTGAAATCAATCCAAGCACAGCACCTGCGCTACTTCGCGTAGAAAATCTGCGAGTCAGTTTTAAAGGTGAAAATAAAGAATATATTGAGACTGTAAAAGGGGTTTCTTTCGAGATTCCGGCCAATACCACAGTTGCACTGGTAGGCGAATCGGGAAGTGGCAAGTCGGTCACTTCCCTCGCCACTATGGGCCTGCTTCCGGCAGAAAGCGCACGTATTTCAGAAGATAGCCAGATCATCTTTGAAGGGAAAAACCTGCTCAAGCTTAAAACCCGTGAAATGCGCAAGATGTGCGGCAAAGACATTGCCATGATTTTTCAGGAGCCAATGTCTTCGCTAAATCCGGTATTTACGGTAGGCATGCAGATTGCAGAAATCTTGCAACTACATTTAGGCATGAATAAAAAACAGGCGCGGCAACGTACCCTGGAGCTCCTCAAAGAAGTGGGGATCCCTGCGCCAGAAACTAAAATTGATGCCTATCCGGGGCAGCTTTCCGGTGGACAGCAGCAACGGGTCATGATTGCCATGGCTATTGCCTGTGAACCGAAACTGTTGATTGCAGATGAACCGACCACCGCTCTGGATGTGACTATTCAAAAGCAGATTCTGGACTTGCTGGAATCGCTACGTCAGCGTCGTCAGATGTCGATGCTGTTTATTACCCATGATCTGGCATTGGTTGGTGAAATTGCCGATCAGGTTATTGTGATGCGCCATGGGGAAATCCGTGAACAGGGTCCGGTTCGGGAGGTGCTGGACCGGCCTCAGGACATGTATACCAAAGCCTTGTTGCACTGCCGCCCGCAACTCTCGCAACGTCCGTTACGTTTGCCGATGATCAGCGATTTTATGAAACAGGATGGTTCAACCTGGCTGGAAGATATTCGTCTGAATACTCAGCTTCCGCAACGTTCACGTGGACTAAAGGGCGGAGAGGAAATTATTCTGGATGTACGGGATCTGCAAAAATCTTTTTATAGTCGTAAAGGACTGTTTGGCAAAGATGAGTTTCAAGCAGTAAAAGGAGTTTCTTTTCAGCTGGCCAAAGGCAAGACCTTGGGGTTGGTCGGGGAGTCCGGTTCGGGTAAAACCACCATTGGCTTGTTGCTGATGCGTCTGCAAAAGGCTACGGGCGGTAAGGCACTGTTTCAGGGTCGGGACATTCTGGACATGTCGGAAAAGGAATTTACCCAGTATCAACGTAAAATCCAGATCATTTTTCAGAATCCCTATGCTTCGCTGAATCCACGTTTTACTGTTGGACAAATCCTGATGGAACCGATGCAGATTCACAAGATTGGTCAGGATGATGCCGAACGCAAACAAATGGCTTTAGACTTGTTGGAGAGGGTCAGCTTGCCTGCACAGGCTTTTTATCGTTATCCGCATGAGTTTTCTGGTGGTCAGCGTCAGCGGATTGCAATTGCACGTTGTCTGACTTTAAAACCTGAGATTTTAATCTGTGATGAATCGGTCTCGGCGCTGGATGTATCAGTACAGGCGCAAGTGCTGAATTTACTGCAAGACTTACAGGATGAATTTGGTCTGAGCTATATCTTTATTTCGCATGATTTATCGGTAGTGAAATATATTTCTGATCAGATCATGGTGATGAATCATGGGGAGTTGGTAGAAATCGCCAATTCAGATGAACTGTATCAATCGCCACAGCATGAATATACCAAGCGTTTACTCGGTGCTATTCCGCAAGGGATTCCACAATAATATTTTAAGTTCCAAATATAATGCCCACATTGTTGGGCATTTTTTATGACTGAACGATGTTTTCAGGAAACAGGTGAGATAGCTGCATATGTATCAGATTCTGGTCGGCTGTACTGAACAGACTAAGGTTAAGATCGTGATCCTGTGCGGCTGTATAGAAGCGGAGCAGCCCAGTCTGCTGCTGATCTGCAGGAGGAATCACGATATATTCAACCTTCTGAACTTCACTGAGTTTGCATATCTTGCTGTAAGGATGACCAAAGAGAGACCAAGCAATACCATGCTCAGAAATGAGCAATATCCGATTTGTTTTTATAATATGGACTACTAGTACCAATAACAGAGAGGACCCGATCAGTAGACAGGTCCATGGATCCAGTATTTTTAGAGGCTACGTACTGAAATCACGAAGAAAATGAATATCGCTGAAAGGGATAGAGCTGCGCTGAGGAACTGCTCTTTGCCCGATGCTGTAATGAACCAGCATAAAATGCACTAGCATTAGTATGTAGAAACCATAAAGCCGGGAAGCCTGAGGTGCCACAGGATGATAATATTGGGTCATTATTATTGTTCTTGCAAAAAAAAGAGCCACCGAAGTGACTCAATTTTAATCAGAACTTAGAACTTTTTAAAGCCTTTGTTGATACCGTATGGACGACGCGGCGCATTTTCATCACGCTCTTCACGACGACCAAAGCCTTGATCCGGACGGTTTTCACGACGCACAAACTGAGTGCCATTCTGGTTTTCAGCTCTGTCACGACGACCATAAGCATTGTCATCACGACGCTCACGGCCAGTATTATTTTGTGGTTGCTCATCACTGTCACGACGTTGCTGACGCAAGAAACCGCCACGGCGTGCAGCCATCGGCTTGTCCTGCATACGTTCATTACGGCGTTTCGCCATACCAAACAAACCAGTACCTTGACGTGGTTTCAATTCCACAGCTTTGGTCAGGTTGTCGATATCGTTTTTATCCAGTTCAATCCAGCGACCGGTACGCAGTTCGCGTGGCAAAATCACAGTACCATAACGGGTACGCAGTAGACGGCTGACTTTCAGGCCTTGTGATTCAAAGATACGACGTACTTCACGGTTACGACCTTCTTTTACTACCACCTGGAACCAACGGTTGATCCCGTCACCACCGAGTTCAGAGAAAGATTCGAATTTTGCCGGACCATCGTCTAGCACCACGCCTTTGAGCATGTTGTTACGAATTTGTGGTGTAACTTCACCCATGACACGAACTGCATATTCACGTTCGATTTCATTCGATGGGTGCATCAAGCGATTCGCAAGTTCACCATCATTTGTGAATAAAAGCAGACCGGTCGAGTTAATATCCAGACGACCCACCATTACCCAGCGATCGCCCGGAATAGCAGGCAGCTGTTCAAATACAGTCGGACGGTTTTCAGGATCGCTACGTGAGCAGATCTCGCCTTCAGGCTTGTAGTAAATAATGACACGACGACGGATTTCGTCTTCAATCTGGAAGGCAACTTTACGACCATCGATGCGAAGCTCATCACCTGGTTCGATTCGTTCACCCACTTGGGCAATTTGCCCGTTGACACTTACACGACCCGCGGCAATGACTTCTTCCATATAACGGCGAGAACCCAAACCAACGCGTGCAAGCACCTTTTGCAACTTTTCACTCATGACAGCATAACCTTAGAAATAATTATCAACAGTTCACCTATTTATGACTTCGGTGCATTCGCATCGAGGGCCATAAAAGCTTCCTTGGCATCCTGCAGGGGAGGCAATTGGCCCAAACTATTCAGGCCAAACGCATTTAAAAATTGTGGCGTTGTCATTAACAACGCAGGTCTTCCAGGGAGTTCACGAAATCCAGACTCTTTAATCCAGTTCCAGTAAAACAGCGTACGCAAGTTTTGACTGTTATTCGTGACACCACGAATTTGTTCAATATCCGCTCGGGTCACTGGCTGGTGATAAGCAATCACCGCAAGCGTCTCTAGTAATGAAGGCGACAAGCGAGCCGGTCGCTCAGGCCAGGTCTGTGCAATAATATTACGATATTTTGCACGCACTTGAAAACGATAACCTTGTGCTGTTTCAATCAGTTCGATTGAACGGCCATGCATCAGCATGGAAAGTTGTTGTAAATACTGACGTAATTCCTGCTTGCTATAGCGATCCTGAAAAGCTTCTTTCAGACGAGCCAATGAAACCGCGGAGTCGCTGGCAAAAATAATGGCTTCAAGCTGCATCAATACTTCATGCAGATTATCTTCTGCAGATAACAGCGTATTTTGATCGAGTGTCATTGACTGGCTCCTTGAATTGCGAGCGGGGCTTCAATACCTGTAGCAATAATCTGAATTTTTTGTTGTCGGGTCAGTTCCAGCACCGCCATAAAGGTTACCACCATACCCATACGGCCTTGGCTCGGTTTTAACAAGTCCTTAAAGCTGAGTATTGCGCCAGTTTCAATACAACTTTCAATATAGGCAATCCGTTCTTCCAGCAATACCGGTTCCTGTTGCACCTGATGAATCACGGGTTCAGGACGATTAAATATACAGAGCAAGGCATCACGCAATAAATCGCTTGAATAGCCTTCATTCGGCTGCTGGATTTCGCCCAGACTGACATTGGTGGTGAAAGTGTCACGTTCCAGAATCGGCATCTGGCCGAGACGTTCCGCAGCCTGTTTAATTCTTAAATAATTTTCTAAACGGTCAATCAGTTCTTGTTTTGGATCCTGCTCAATCGCAGCCAGGCTTTTCGGTTTAGGTAACAGCAAACGTGATTTCAGATCTGCCAGTAAGGCTGCCATCACCATATAGTCGGCCGTCAGCTCGATATTCAGGGATTTCATCGCATCCATATAAGACAAATACTGTGCTGCAATCGGCGCGATATCGACCTGTAACAGATCAAAACCGTTTTTTTGAATCAGGTAAATTAAAAAGTCGAGTGGGCCTTCAAAATGTTCTAATAAGATTTCAAATGCCGCTGGAGGAATGTACAGATCCTCTGGAATTGTATCCTGCCATTCATCCAGAACCCGAATGTGTGGAGCAGATTCCATAGTGTTATGGATAATTTGAGTCATTACAATTATAGGCCACGCGAATTTTCAAAGGCATGCAAAGGCTTGATTTTCGGTATCTGATCGAAAGAAAAGCACAAGATTAAGCGTTGTCATTGTACTGGAAAAGTAACTTTAAATAAATTAAATAAGCCGTCAAAGCCATAAAAACTTAAAAAAATAATAGAATTTATCTGCGATTTAAAAATAGCAACGAGAAAAATGACAGAACATAGCGGGAAATGCTGCGGCGATCTTCATGTTAAATTGGTTCTCAGAATTAAGCGTATCTGGTAGATGATGCCAGTTGATTCACTTAAAAAACTCGTTCAATACAGTGATTTTCATCAAAAGAGGAAATAAGCTAGCTGGCAGATATTGAATGATTTTTAAACGGATTTCCCATGTAAAAAACATAAAATTAATAAGTATTAATAAAATATTTCCCTATAATTTTTGGTCAAAAATACCGCTATACTCTCGAAAAATAGTCAAGAATCACAAAAATCAATAAAAAGGTGAAGAAAGCATGCCACTTATTCTGGTTGTTATTGGGATGATCGCATTCGGGGGATTTTGGGCTTATCCCAAATATCAGATTATGCAGCTTGAAGATGAAGCACGCACAGGACTGAAATCAGGCGGATTTTCAGCTTTTGCGGAACAGGCCCGACCTGTCATGCAGGCCATGAAAATGGATTTTAGTGTGCTGGACCAATATCCCAATATTCGTTTTTACATGCGGCATATGGCCTATGAGGGCGACCAGCTGGATGAGCGGATTAAACTGGATATGCAAGCCATGTCTTGTGAGTCAATCAATTCCTTTAAAGTCATGGAACCCAAGGCGCGTACAGCGATGCTCAATGTATTGGAAGAAGATCAGATCATTTTTCATGTGTATCTGAAAAATAAACTGGGTGAAGAGCTCATGCATCATGAACAGAAGCTATCGCAATGTCCAAATTTCATTGCGGTTCGTCATTATGAACGTAGTTCAGATTCCTAAACTGTTTTTGCCAGCCACTGCATTTATGCCGAATTGAAAAGAATAGAACTGCAACCTCTCACCATATGCTTTTTTAGATTTTCATGGTGAGGAATGATTGTATTCCGTGGTGGCAAACTCGATGATACGTTGGCAAGTTTCTGCCAGGCATGCGTTCTGGTTGGAGTAGATCTGCAACAACTGTCTCGCTACAGCCAACGTCAGGAAAAATTGGTACTCAGTATGATTAATATTTATAGTGAGATGGGGAGAAGGATGTGCTTCGACCAGGGCTGCCTTGGATTGCAGTGTCCAAGGCAGTTCTGCATAGATCAAATCCTGTACAGAAAATTCATGCTGATTCAGGAGCAAGTAAAATAAATCCATTTATTCTGACTCCTTCAATGTTTGTAGGAAATTCTCAGACCTCATTTATTCAAAGGCGCTGACATCTCCCATACCACGACGAATCACTTCTGGATGATCACCGGATAAATCTACAATAGAGGTCGTGCTTAACGTACCTAAACCACTATCTACAAACACATCAATGCGTTTGCCCAGCTGCATTTCGATATCATAAGGATCATCAAGTGGATCAGTCTGACCCGGTAAAATCAGGGTAGAGGTCAATAACGGCTCACCGAGTTCTTTGAGCAGCATCTGACACACCGGATTATTCGGAATGCGTAGACCAATGGTTTTCTTCTTGGGATGCATCAACCGACGTGGCACTTCACTGGTCGCAGGTAAAATAAAGGTCGTGATGGCTGGTGTATTATTTTTCAGCAAACGATACATGGCATTGTCCACCTTGGCATAAGTGGCAATATCGGATAAATCACAGCACAGAATCGCATATTGATGCTTTGGGCCCAGACCACGAATTTGCGCAATCCGCTCCATGGCACTCTTGTTCCCAATCTGGCAACCAATCGCATAGGCAGCATCAGTGGGATAGACCACCACATCACCCGCACGGATACGTTCCACTGCCTGACTGATTAAGCGGGGTTGCGGATTGTCTGGGTGTACGCGTAAATGCAGCATAGAGACTACTCCAAGCTTGGGCTGATGGCTTATTATGTGGCGCTCAGGCAAGATCTGGCAATCATAAAAAAGGTAGATTTGTGTAATTTAATCAAGCATTTCACGTATAAATTCATCAGATTGTAAACTTTTGCCACCTCTGATGCAGATACAGATACATTGGATAAAACGCGCTGCATCACGTGGAAGTTTGGCTGTACCATTAAAATAAGCCTGCACTTGAGCGTAGACATTGTCTTTAAAGCTGGCACCATCACCGCCGTCGCCAGTCAGGTTATCCAAAGAAACCCGGAATTTACGGCCAAAAGCCTGGGCAAACATCCACTCAATTGCCTGTGGCTTGATTTCGACCTGTTCAAATAAAGCCTGCTGTTCGCGAGTACGGCCATCCGGAGCATACCAGTAACCCAGATCAGGCAGCAGACGGCGTTTGTCTCCGGCAATGGTCCAGTGGCTGATTTCATGCAGGGCACTATTAAAGAAACCATGGGCAAACTGGATGCGGGCAGGACGTTCTGCGCTTGCAGGGAAATATTCTGGTTCAAATTCGCCGCGCACTAAAGTGACATTTAAATGGGAAAACCAGTGATTAAAGTGTAAGATGAGCCAATCCACCTGCTGCGCTTCTGACGATAAATTCGCCCATGGCGAGAGTTGCACTTGTTGTGTTGAACTGTCAGAATCAAGGCTTGGAATTGTGCTAACGAGTGATGAAACATTCACTTCTGTTTGCGGCTGCAACAGATGCATGACTTGAGTTACCCAAATGGTCTGTCGAAATAAGTACAAAATTGTATCTTAATCTTTGACAGAGTACTGATGAATTTGTAGAATTGCCGCCTTAATTATGTCAGCAAATACCTTTCCGGCACAGATTGAGCCGTTTAAATGGGCTGAACAGGGCTTTAAATGGTCAGGTCAACTGCCTTTATCCCGCTTTGTTCGTATCGCTCGTGAAGCTGTTGGATCAATTGATGATCAATTGATTAACATAGACTGTAAGCTATCAATGGATGCCTATCATCGTATTGCATGGCTAGATGGTCACGTTGAAACAAAAGTTCCTATGGAATGCCAGCGTTGTCTGGAAACTGTAGAAATTGAACTGGTTTCATCGTTCCATTTGGCACTTGTGGATGATGAGTCACTGATAGAGCGCTTGGATGAGGATGCTGATTTCATCGTCCTAGGTGAAAGTGAAGCAACGACCAAAGGTGATTATGATGCACCGGCGACCGCTGATTTGCTCGCGCTGATAGAAGATGAACTGTTATTGTTGATGCCATTGTCGCCTAAACATGAGTTTTGTGAACATAAGCATCAACCTGCCGTAGAAGAAGTGGCTGAAGAAAAACGGGACAACCCGTTTGAAGTTTTGGCTGCTTTGAAGGGTAAACTTAACTAATTTTTGTGTTATACTCTTGTGTATAAGACAATCGAATTTGTTCTGATCCATTTTTTCGATCTTTGTAAGGAGCCATCATGGCCGTTCAGCAAAACCGTAAAAGTCGCTCTCGCCGTGACATGCGCCGTTCACATGACGCTTTAACCGAGAATGCATTAACTGTAGACCAAGCTACTGGCGAGACTCACCGTCGTCACCACGTATCTAAAGATGGTATCTACCGTGGTCGTCAATTATTCGCTAAAGCATCTGCTGAATAATTGGTGATGTATTAAGCGTCAAGCTTAGTAGAAAAAATGGGAGCATTTAGCTCCCTTTTTTTTGTCTTCGATTTTTAGCGGTATCGGTTTTTTGTTGTATTTGGCAATTACCGCCAGCAAAATTACATGCTAAATTGCGCTCCACAATGATTTAGGTGGTCTTATTGGTCAGTCTTCTTGTTAGGATTGAAGAAGCACACCTCTTGAATGAAAGGATTTTATTATGTCTGCTACACCACTCGAACAAGCAGCGCCAGCAACAAAAACTGCATTTGTGTTTCCGGGTCAGGGTTCACAAAAGGCCGGTATGCTGGCTGAGCTTGCAGAACAGTTTGCGAGTATTCGCGAGACATTTGCAGAAGCATCTGAAGCCGTCGGTTTTGATCTGTGGCAGATTGCGCAAACTGGCGAAGGTCTGGATCAAACTGAATTTACCCAGCCGGTATTGCTGACTGCAAGTATTGCCTTATGGCGCGTGTGGTTAGAATCTGGCGGTGTAGCACCGAAATATCTGGCAGGCCATTCACTGGGCGAATACAGTGCATTGGTTGCATCGGGTGCTTTAAGCCTGGGTGATGCTGCTAAGCTGGTGAACCTGCGTGGCAAACTCATGCAGACTGCAGTACCTCAGGGTGTGGGTGCGATGGCTGCCATTTTGGGTCTGGATGATGCCAAAGTGATTGAGCTGTGTGCACAAGCAATTGCAGCAGGCGAAGGTTCTGTCGAAGCAGCCAACTACAATGCTCAAGGGCAGGTTGTGGTTGCAGGCAATAAGGATCGTGTTGAAGCGGTCATGGCATTGGCCAAAGAAAATGGCGGTAAAGCCATTGCACTACCAGTATCGGTTCCATCGCATTGTTCATTGATGAAACCTGCGGCTGAGCAGTTTGCTCCGGCATTGGAACAAACCGCCATTGAGCTACCACGCATTCCTGTATTACAAAATGTGGGCGCGCAAGCGGCAAGCAATGTAGATGAATTGCGTCAGGCGTTGACCGCGCAACTTTATGAGTCGGTACAATGGACTAAAACCTTACAATTCCTTCAAGATGAAGGTATTGAGTACATCGTAGAATGTGGTCCGGGTAATGTATTGACCAACTTGGCGAAACGCTTGCCGAATATTCAAAAAGCACTTCCACTGGACAGTCAATCCCGTCTGGAAGATGCATTAAACACCGTATTGGCGGCAGAAGGGAAAAGTGCATGACACAGGAACGTAAAGTTGCTCTGGTAACAGGTGCAAGTCGTGGTATTGGTGCTGCGATCGCACAACAGTTGATTCAAGACGGTTATTTTGTCGTAGGTACTGCGACTTCTGAGGCAGGTGCAGAAAAATTATCTGCAGAATTTGCTGAAAATGGCGCTGGAAAAGTACTAGACGTACGTGATGGCGCTGCAATTGATGCACTGGTAACGGACATCGAACAGAACTATGGTCCAGTCCTTGCGTTGGTCAATAATGCCGGTATTACCAAAGATAATTTGCTGCTGCGTATGTCTGAAGATGACTGGGATGATATTTTAAATATTCACCTGAAAGCAGTTTACCGTTTGTCTAAGCGTGTACTCAAAGGCATGACCAAGGCGCGTTTCGGCCGCATCATTAATATCAGTTCTGTGGTGGCACACTTTGCCAACCCGGGTCAGGCCAACTATTCTGCTGCCAAAGCAGGTATTGAAGCATTTAGCCGTAGCCTTGCCAAAGAAATGGGTAGCCGTCAGATTACCGTAAACTCGGTAGCACCAGGTTTTATTGCGACTGAAATGACTGAGCAGTTAAGCGAAGAAATTCGTAAAAAGATGACTGAGCAGGTGGCATTAAACCGTTTAGGTGATCCGCAGGATATCGCAAATGCCGTAAGTTTCTTGGCTTCGGATAAAGCCAGTTACATTACTGGTACAGTTATGCATGTAAATGGGGGCTTATACATGAGCTAAGCTCAAGTATAAACTTTCCAAATTTTTTAGATTCAATTAAACTAACGGCATTAAAAACGCCACAAGCAATGAGGAGAATTCCTGTGAGCGATATCGAACAACGTGTTAAGCAAGCAGTTGCAGAACAACTTGGTATCAAAATCGAAGAGATTAAAAACGAAGCGTCTTTCATGGATGACTTGGGTGCAGATTCTCTAGATCTAGTTGAACTTGTTATGTCTTTCGAAAATGACTTCGACATCACGATTCCTGATGAAGATTCTAACGAAATCACAACTGTTCAATCTGCAATTGACTACGTTTCTAAGAAACTGGGTTAATCGCCGATTTCAGCTTTGCTGAACATAAAGACCACCCTTGAGGTGGTTTTTTTGTGTCTGCTTTTCAGATGAATGGAGGTTTTACAATCCATTACCTTTCTGTCACCAATGACTAACTATCTCTATAGAGTTTTCATTATAAAAATAAGAGTGATGTGACATTAACAACAAGAATGGAGTCCGCTATGGGTCTTTTTGATTTTGTAAAAGGTATCGGTAAGAAGAATACAGCTGCTGCGGAACCACAGGCTGCACCTACAACGACAACGCCGGCTGCAGCACAACCAGCAGAGCCTTCTGCTCAGGAAGTGGCAAACAAATTACTCGGCCATGTGAAAAGTCTGGGTCTTCCGATCACTGGCTTATCCATCAGTTATAACTCTGCTTCGGATCTGGCGACGGTCAGAGGTCAGGTACAAAGTCAGGCTGATCGTGAAAAGATTGTTCTGGCTGTGGGTAATATTGATCATGTGGCCAAAGTGGATGATCAGCTTACGGTGAGCAGTCCTGAGCCGGAAAGTAAGTTCTACACGGTGAAATCAGGTGACAGTTTGTCAAAAATCTCAAAAGAATTTTATGGTGATGCCAATCAGTATAATAAGATTTTTGAAGCTAACCGTCCGTTGCTCAAAGATGCAGATGATATTTTCCCGGGACAGGTGCTCCGCATTCCTGCTTAAGGTTTAATAAGTCCAATCAATGTTCGATCTCAAAGCCCCGTTTGGGGCTTTGCTGTTTTTGCCGGTAGCTTTAAAAAGCCATCATTACTAAATACCCAAGTCCAGATATAAACTTTCTTTGACCTCTTCCATGACGACATAACTGTGTGAGGACGCAGAAGCGGGCAGTTTTTTCAGTAATTCTCCCAACAAGCGGCGATAGGCACTCATTTCTTTTAAACGCGCTTTGACCAGATAATCAAAATCACCGGAAATTAAATGGCATTCCAGGACTTCCGGAATTTCCGTCAGGTTGCGCGCGACCTGATCAAAGACATCACCTGATTTGGCGGAGAGTTTGATTTCCAGAAAAACCAGCAGGTTGCGCTCCAGCATTTCCGGATTTAAACGGGCGTAATAGCCCATGATGATGCCTTCACGCTCTAGCCGTTTTACCCGCTCTGAACAGGGTGTGGTCGATAGATTGACGCGTGCTGCAAGTTCGCTAATGGCAATCCGGCCATCGCGTTGCAGGATATCCAGAATCATGCGGTCAATGCGGTCTAATTTGCGCATCAATATTTCCCTCTTTTTTTTAATTCTGCCCGAAAAAATATTTATTTCACTGAATATACAGTCTGAATATAGTGAATTTAACTATTAAAGCAAAAATATACTAGTGAAATAAACTGAAAAGATGTTTGAGGGTTAAGGTAATGCGCGTATTGGTTTTAGGTAGTGGTGTGATTGGTGTGGCAAGCGCTTACTATCTGGCGCAGCAGGGAGCAACCGTGACTGTGTTGGATCGTCAGGCAGGTCCGGCGCAAGAAACCAGCTTCGGTAATGCCGGGCAGATTTCTCCAGGATATTCGACCCCTTGGGCTGCACCAGGTATTCCATTTAAGGCAGTCAAATGGATGTTTCAGCATCATGCACCGTTGGCGATCAATGTCGATGGCAGCTTGTGGCAATTGCAGTGGATGGCACAAATGCTGAAAAACTGTAATGCCCAGCATTATGCAGTCAATAAAGAACGGATGGTGCGTGTGGCTGAATACAGCCGTGACTGTTTACGTAATTTGCGCCGTGATATTGGCATCTCTTATGAAAACCGCGCGAAAGGTACTTTGCAGATTTTCCGTAAAGATGCGCAGCTGGATGCAGTTCAGCGCGATATCGAAGTTCTGAAGGAAACTGGAGTTGAGTTTGAACTGCTGGATCGCGATGGACTGGCGCGTGTAGAACCGGCATTGGCACAGGCAAAAGACAAACTGGTGGGTGGTCTTCATTTACCCAATGATGAAACAGGTGACTGCTATCTGTTTACCAATGCCCTAGCAGAACATGCCAAAGGGATGGGTGTAGAGTTTAAGTTTAATCAAAACGTTGAAAAGCTGATTGTAGAAGGTGACCAGATCAAAGGTGTTCTGGTCAATGGTCAGGTGCTCACGGCAGATAAATATGTGCTGGCCTTTGGTAGTTATTCACGTGATTTCCTTAAACCGCTTGAACTGAATTTGCCGGTATATCCAGTAAAAGGTTATTCATTAACCATTCCTATTCTAGATCCAGCCTTCGCTCCGCAATCTACCGTGCTGGATGAAACCTATAAAATTGCAATCACCCGTTTCGACCAGCGCATCCGCGTAGGGGGAATGGCTGAACTGAGCGGTTTTAACTTGGGTCTGAATGAAGACCGTCGTGGCACGTTGGAAATGGTGACCCGTGATTTATTCCCGGGGGGTGACATGAATCAGGCCAGCTTCTGGACAGGCCTGCGTCCAATGACCCCGGACAGTACGCCAATTATTGGGAAAACCCGTTTTAAAAACCTGTTCCTGAATACTGGACATGGCACGCTGGGTTGGACCATGGCCTGCGGTTCAGGGAAATTAATCAGCGATCTGGTCTTGGCCCGTGATCCTGAAATTAGTACCGAAGGATTGTCATTGGCGCGCTATCACCACGCGGCTTAGAGCCATCTGAGGCGGAATATTCAAGGAGGAATGTATGCCACGTCCCATTACTGCAATTATCCATCAACAGGCGCTTGCGCATAATTTAAGTGTGGCGCGCCAATGTATGCCCAATAGTCAGGTATTTGCCGTGGTCAAGGCCAATGCCTATGGGCACGGGATTGAACGGGTTTATGCGGCATTTCAGGATGTGGACGGTTTTGCCTTTCTGGATATAGAGGAGGGCAAAAGGCTGCGTGCGATCGGATGCAAAAAGCCGTTAATGTTGCTCGAAGGTATTTTTGCTCTCGAGGATTTATTCGAATGTGCCAAGCATGAAATGAGCTTTGCTATTCATTCCTCGCATCAAGTGCAATGGCTAAAACAGTTTGCTGCAATAGCACCAGATGTGCAGTTTGATGTGTATTTAAAAATGAACAGTGGCATGAACCGGCTGGGTTTTGAGCCACAGCAATATGCAGAAATCTGGCAGGAGCTGCATCAGCTGAATACTGTCCGTTCAATCACGCATATGACCCATTTCTCCGATGCGGATGGTCAGCGTTTTGGGCAGGACGGGATTCAGCATCAAAACCTGATTTTTAGCCAGACCATTCAGGGGCTTGAAGGTAAAACCTCACTCAGTAACAGTGCGGCCATTCTGCGGCATCATCAAACCCTTCATTCCGATATCGTACGTAGCGGCATCATGCTGTATGGCAGTTCACCGGATTATCCAATACACACGATTCTAGACTGGAATCTGCAACCGAGCATGAGCTTACGCAGTGAAATTATCGCCATTCAAATGATCCAGTCAGGTCAGAGCATTGGCTATGGTTCCAAATTTATTGCCACACAGGATATGCGGATCGGCATTGTGGCCTGTGGCTATGCCGATGGCTATCAACGTCTATCGGCGACCGGTACGCCTGTGCTGGTCGATTCAATGAAAACACACACATTGGGTCGGGTCAGTATGGATATGCTGGCCGTAGATCTGACTGCACTGCCGCAGACGAATGTCGGTAGTGAAGTGGTACTTTGGGGGCAATCTTCCCAAGGTGTGGTTTTGCCGATTGATGACGTGGCGGCTAGCTCAGGCACCATCGGCTATGAGCTGATGTGTGCGGTGACCGCTCGGGTTCATTTCCAGATTGACGCTTAAATTTTTAATTTAAATTTTATTTAAATATCCCAAACAAGGAAGATCAACATGACACAGGACAATACAGCCATTCAGCGACTCAACAGCAATCAAATCATGAGTGCGGTGACGATTCATCATCAAACCGTCTATCTGTCAGGTCAGGTGCCAAATAGCACGGATCTGGATGTACGCGGCCAAACACTGGAAGTCTTTGCAAAAATTGAAGAATTGCTTGCACTGGCAAATACCGATAAAAGCCAGCTGCTTTCTGCACAATTATTTGTCAAGCATCTGGATGATTTTCAAACCGTGAATCAGCTTTGGGTGGAATGGTTACAAGGACATGGTACGCCGGCACGTGCTACGATTCAGGCAGATTTGGTCAATCCGGACTGGCTGATTGAAATTGCAGTCATTGCAGCTCAAGCTTAATTGAATTTTTGATATTGAAATCTCCCATGCAATGATTTAAGTCGTTTTAGTGCAGTAAATCTCACTGAACAGCGCAGTAAAAAGTATGAAAATGTCATAATAAGCGTTCGAGGACTGAACGTTGTAAATTCAGCTTGATGCTGTTGTAAAGATTAAAAAGGATGTAAAAATGAAAACCACCCCGGGCACAGAAGACGTAAAATCGTCGCCGCATGAGTTGCAACGAAAACTCTCTAACCGACATTTGCAGTTAATCGCCATTGGTGGCTGTATCGGTACCGGCCTGTTTATGGGATCGGGAAAAACCATCTCCCTGGCAGGTCCTTCAATTTTGATCATTTATATGATCATTGGTGGCATGTTCTTCTTCCTGATGCGTGCGTTGGGTGAAATGCTGCTGTCCAATCTGCATTACAAATCTTTTATTGATATGGCCCATGACCTGATCGGGCCGGGTGCTGGCTATTATATTGGCTGGTCGTACTGGCTGGGTTGGGTGCTGGTAGGGATTGCCGATCTCGCGGCGATTATTAACTATTTGAGTTTCTGGCTGCCCGAAGGCATGGCCTTTACCCCGATGGGGCAGGCGATGATTAGTATTGGCTGTGTGCTGTTTATTCTCGCGATTAACTTGGTCACGGTAAAACTGTTTGGTGAGATTGAATTCTGGTTCGCACTAATCAAGATTTTAGCCATTCTTGGTTTGATCTTTGTCGGTGGTTATATGGTGTTTAGCGGTTTTCAGGCACCGAGTGGTGCCGTCGCCAGCTTTAGTAATGTCTGGGCGCATGGTGGCTTATTTCCCAAAGGCTTTACTGGTTTTCTGGCAGGCTTCCAGATTGCCATGTTTGCCTTTGTCGGGGTGGAACTGCTCGGTACGATGGCGGCAGAAACCAAAGATCCGGAAAAGAATTTACCCAAAGCGGTCAACGCCATTCCTACGCGGATCATTCTGTTCTATGTATTGTCATTGCTGATGATCATGTCGGTCACACCGTGGCATCTGATTCCTGCGGATCAAAGTCCTTTTGTGAGTTTGTTCCTGTATGCCGGTATTCCAACTTCAGCCATTATCATGAACCTGGTGGTGTTGTCGTCAGTGATGTCCTCTATGAACAGTGGCGTATTCTCGACCAGCCGTATGTTGTTTGGTCTGGCACGTGACGGACAAGCACCTCAAGCTTTGGCGCGGTTATCTAGCAGAGCTGTACCAGCCACAGGGTTATTTTTCTCCTGTGCTTTTATTATGTTGGGGGCAGCATTTCAGTATTTTGTGCCAAACACCATGGAAGCGTTTACTCTGGCGAGTTCGCTGTGTGTGATCCTGTTTATTAGTATCTGGAGCATCATTATGGTGTGCTATATCCGTTACCGTAAGCAGCAACCGCAAAAGCATGCCGCCTCGACCTTTAAAATGCCGGGTGGGGTATGGATGTCTTATGTGGTATTGGCATTCCTGTTATTCGCTTTGATTATTTTAAGCCTGGAACCTGACACTCTAAAAGCTCTGATGATCAGTCCTTTATGGTTGATTATTCTGGCGGTGACCTATCGACTGCTGTATAAGCCACGTATGCGTCAGCGTGGTAATCATTAAATATTCAGACATAAAAAATCCCCGACTAATCGGGGATTTTTTGATTGCGCAGGTGAATTAGAAAGTAGGTTTAACTACCACTAAAATCACCACGGCAAATAAGATCAGGGTTGGCATCTCATTAAAATAACGCCAAAACTTGTGTGACTTGTAATGTGCATTATCAATCAGCTTCTTGCGGTAATAACCACACACTAGATGGTAAATCACCAATAAACCGACCAGGCCGACTTTAAGGTAAAACCATAAGGCTTCATGATAGTGACGCGTTGCATCACCCCAATCCACCAAAAAGTGCGCCGTAATCAAGGTAGCCAACATGGCTGGCCACATGATGCCACGGTACAGCTTACGTTCCATGACTTCAAAGCGTTGATGACTGACGGCATCTTCGCTCATGGCATGGTAAACATACAGCCGTGGCAAGTAGAACAAAGCCGCGAACCAGCAAACCACTGCAATAATATGTAATGCTTTTACCCACAAGAAAGCATCAGAAGGAGCATCCATCAAGTCACCCTAAATTGGGCAGCTTAGCCTTCCCATTTTTTGAAAATGAGACAAGCATTTACGCCGCCGAAACCGAAACTGTTACTCATCACAGTATTCAATTTTGCGTCACGTTTTTCAAGCACGATATCAAACGGTTTCGCGCCTTCATCTAGCTCGGTCACGTTGATGTTTGGAGCAATAAAGTCATTTTGCATCATCAGAACCGAATAAATCGCTTCCTGAACACCAGCAGCACCCAGACTGTGACCCGTCATTGACTTGGTTGAGCTTAATGGAGGAACCTGACCTTCACCGAAAGCACGTTCCATTGCTTTAAGTTCTGTGATGTCACCCGCTGGAGTAGAAGTACCATGTGTATTTACATAGTCAATTTTATCGACACCGTGTTGTTTGGCTTCTTCTAAAGCCATCAGTACGCAACGTGTTGCACCTTCACCAGATGGTGCAACCATATCAGCACCATCACTGTTTGCAGCATAACCAACCACTTCAGCTAAGATATTTGCGCCACGCGCTTGCGCATGTTCCAAAGACTCAAGGATCACAAAACCACCACCACCGGCAATCACGAAACCGTCACGGTCTGCAGAATAAGGGCGTGATGCTGTTTCAGGGCTGTCATTGTATTTAGAGCAAAGTGCGCCCATCGCATCAAACAACAAGCTTTGTGACCAGTGATCTTCTTCACCGCCACCTGCCAGCATTAAATCTTGTTTACCGAGTTGAATCAGGTTGTAGGCATAACCGATGGCATCGGCAGAGGTTGCACATGCACTGGTAATGGTATGCGCCACGCCTTGTAATTTGAATGCAACGCCAACGTTAGCCGTAATGGTGTTAGTCATATTACGTGGTACAAAGAAAGGACCGACTTTACGCGCACCTTTGGTTTGCAATAATTCGTTCATTTCAATAACAGAAGCAGTTGAACCGCCACCTGAACCACCCGCGATACCATAGCGTGGGTTGCCAGCTAGATCTTCAACCTTTAAACCTGCATGTTCAACTGCAGCAAGAGCTGAGTTGTACGCATACATTGCACATACGCCCATAAAGCGTTTCAGTTTGCGGTCGATCCCGTCGAAATCCTGCTCGGCTGCAGCACTGACATGACTTTTGAAATTGAGTTCAGCATAAGTCGGATTAAAACGTGTTCCTGAAATCCCGTTTTGTAAAGAATGGTTTACATCCTCTAATGTATTACCAATACATGAGTTAATACCCATGCCAGTGATGACAACACGTTTCATCTACAGATCCTTATAGTTTGCTCTATGCTCAGCGCAGATATCTGGGTTTTAAAATCGCCCAATCCAGCGCTTAGCCTTATTTCATGATGGGGAACATGATAGCAGAAAGACTTTTGAAATCTTATGGCAAATGTTATGCCGTGTGACAGTCGGTTGAGTTTGTGAGTCGGCGTGTAGGGGTTTTACTAAATGAAACAGAATAAAGTTGAGATAAACGCTGACTACACCTAGTATTTATACCAAATACAAGCACATGAATGCTGAGGTAAAAAATGGTAAATGCTAATAATAAACAATCTAATGGTCTGATTTCGAATGCCTTTGGAGTGGCGAAAAAGTTCAGTTCAACTGGATTGGATTTATTGAATCATGTTGCGCCGGATTCGGTGACTAAAGCGCTGAAGCCTTCCAGCTCCGATCAGGTGATTGACGGTTCGGCGAAGACGAAAAGCGCTTTTTCAGCTAAAAAATATGACAATCCTCAGCAAATGCTTCGTGAGCATCTTCCAAATGTGTCTCGTCAACTTCTCGGGCGCCGCTTTAATACCGTGAATAATGTCGCGCATTTTGTTTCTCCAGACTTAACCGAAAAAGTGTCTAACTACTTTTATGACCGTCTCAATCAATTCAGTAATCAAACGAGTTCGGTTGATGCCATTCTGAATGAAGCGGGAGCGAAAGATTTAGAGGAACTCACTCAGGACGTCGATCGATCCAAGCGAATTTCACAGGCTTTAGGTGAACAAAACAAATGGATTGCAACGGTGCAGGGTGCAGTAAGTGGTGCTTCAGGGATGCTTGGTACTGCCATTGATATTCCAGCCTCTTTGCTCATGGCATTGCGTACCATTTATCAAGTCGGTCGCTCTTATGGTTTTGACCTGAGCAAAGAAGATGATCAGGAAATCGTCCAGCATATCTTTAGACAGATTGACCTGAGCCTGATTGCAGAAAAGCAAACCTTGTTATTAGGTTTAAAAGCTTTAAGTAATACGCTTAAAACTCATGATATCTCGCAGCTACAAGCCATGCTAGGTTCTGATAATGATGTCAGCGCCATCAAGCAATGGCTGAGTCGTCATGAGGGAGAGGCTAAATGGGAATGGATGAATCATCTGCCAAAAATTTCGATTCTGGAGCGATTAACCAAACTGACACCTCTGGCGAGTGCAGGTATTGGTGCAGTATATAGCCATCGTTTTGTCGAGGATGTAAATCAGAAAGCTCAGGAAGCATTCTCGCATGCACGCCAATACCTGATTCAGCATCAGGATTCGCAATTGTCTCCTTATGCTGCCTATGAAAAAGCAGTCAGTTTGTTGCAACAGGCAACTCCAAAACTCTTAAATGGTGCCTCTCACGAAGTTGAGCCTGCGAAAGATAAGCCGATCATGGATAAAGATATTATGATTGAAGGCAATAACACGATTACCCAAGTCAAGCTGGTCAAAAAAGAACAGAATGATCTAAGCTCTGAAGAAGCAGAAATGAAGAAAGATGAAAAGGTGAGTGAAGGGCTGGAGGCGCTCAACGATGAGTTGGTTGAACCTGCGGCAGACAAGCAGTCGCAACAACCGGCTTTAACCAAAACTTCATTTGACCCGGAAATCGAAGCTGAACTGCATCCAGAAGCTGCTGACGAGGCAGAAGCTGCTACAGAGACTTCACAGCAGGGTGTAGACGATCAAGAAAATTCGAAAACTGAATCTGAAGCTCAAGATGTGACTAAAAAAGTCAGTAAAAATTCAAAAAAATAAGCGAATTTTGAAGGTAAATAAAAGCAGGCAAATGTCGTGAGAAACGGTATTTGCTTGGCTTGAGTAGGTTGACCAATTTTGCATCTTGAATTACAATTGCATGCCCTCAAAAAGTAGTAGTTTTTTGGGGCTTTTTATTAACGGGAGAATTGCCAAATGGCAACAACAAATCAGTTGATCCGCAAGGGTCGTACGACTTTAGTTGAAAAATCTAAAGTTCCTGCGTTGAAGGCTTGTCCACAGCGCCGTGGTGTTTGTACACGTGTTTACACAACTACACCTAAAAAACCTAACTCAGCAATGCGTAAAGTTTGCCGTGTTCGCTTAACTTCAGGTTTCGAAGTTTCTAGCTACATCGGTGGTGAAGGCCATAACCTACAAGAGCACAGTGTTGTTCTTATCCGTGGTGGTCGTGTTAAAGACTTACCAGGTGTACGTTACCATACCGTTCGTGGTTCTTTAGACTGTGCTGGTGTTAAAGATCGTAACCAGTCTCGTTCTAAATACGGTACTAAACGTCCTAAGAAATAATTCGTTAAGAATTAAATTTTAAGAACGTAGAACCGCAATCCTTTATCGTCTCGCTTGTCTGATTTCTGCATTAATTTTGTGAAAATTCCAAGCGACGTATAGTAAGGCCAGCGAGTAGTACATGACACTTTGTACTCATGCTGGATAAACCTGAAGTGTCATCTTTATAGGTAGTTTAAAATGCCAAGACGTCGCGTAGTCGCTGCTCGTGAAATCCTTCCGGATCCTAAGTTCAGCAGCCAAACAATCGCTAAATTCATGAACCACGTAATGCAAGATGGTAAAAAATCTATTGCTGAAAGTATCGTTTACGGTGCTTTAGACCGCGTTCAAGAAAAATCTAAAGTAGACCCAGTTGAATTTTTCGAGACTACTCTTGAAAAAGTTCGTCCTATGGTCGAAGTAAAAGCACGCCGTGTTGGTGGTGCTACATACCAAGTTCCTATGGAAGTACGCCCATCCCGTCGTACTGCTCTAGCGATGCGTTGGTTAGTAGATGCTGCTGCTAAGCGTTCTGAAAAAACTATGGCTTTACGTCTTGCTGGCGAGTTGCTTGATGCATCTGAAGGCAAAGGCGCTGCGGTTAAGAAACGTGAAGATGTGCACCGTATGGCTGAAGCCAACAAAGCATTCTCTCACTACCGTTTCTAAGCAGATAAAACAGGCCCTATTCAGGAGGGTGATAAGACCGTCATGGTTCTGTCACCAAAGCGCTTTAAGTTGCTATGCAGCTTAAAGCGTCCTGTTTTAAACAACAAAATTTAGGAATGCAAGAAATCATGGCACGTCAAACCCCAATTTCTCGTTACCGTAATATTGGTATTTCTGCGCACATTGATGCTGGTAAAACCACGACTACAGAACGTATTTTGTTCTACACAGGTGTATCTCACAAAATCGGTGAAGTGCATGATGGTGCAGCAACAATGGACTGGATGGAACAGGAGCAGGAACGTGGTATTACCATTACTTCTGCTGCGACAACTACATTCTGGTCAGGTATGTCTAAGCAATTCCCTGAACACCGTATCAATGTAATTGATACCCCGGGACACGTTGACTTCACGATCGAAGTTGAGCGTTCTATGCGTGTTCTTGACGGTGCATGTATGGTTTACTGTGCTGTAGGTGGTGTTCAGCCGCAGTCAGAAACTGTATGGCGTCAAGCGAACAAATACCAAGTACCTCGTTTAGCATTCGTGAACAAGATGGACCGTACAGGTGCAAACTTCTTCCGTGTTGTTGAGCAAATGAAAACTCGTTTAGGCGCTTCTCCAGTGCCAATCGTTGTACCAATCGGCGCTGAAGAAAACTTCCAAGGCGTTATCGACTTAATCGAAATGAAAGCGATCATTTGGGATGAAGCATCTCAAGGTATGCAGTTCGAATATGGCGAGATTCCAGCTGAGCTAGTTGATACTGCTACTGAATGGCGTACTAACATGGTGGAAGCGGCTGCAGAAGCTTCTGAAGAACTCATGGACAAGTACTTGGAAGAAGGCGATCTTTCTAAAGAAGATATCATTGCTGGTCTACGTGTCCAAACTTTGGCTTGTCAAATTCAACCGATGCTTTGTGGTACAGCATTCAAAAACAAAGGTGTTCAACGTATGTTGGATGCTGTAATTGAATTCTTGCCGTCGCCTACAGAAGTTAAAGCGATCGAAGGTGTTCTTGACGATAAAGCTGAAACTAAAGCGATTCGTGAAGCATCTGACGAAGCTCCGTTCTCCGCACTTGCGTTCAAAATTATGAACGACAAGTTCGTGGGTAACTTGACATTCGTACGTGTTTATTCTGGTGTACTTAAACAAGGTGACTCTGTTTATAACCCAGTGAAAGCTAAGCGTGAACGTATCGGCCGTATCGTGCAAATGCACGCGAACGATCGTCAAGACGTTGAAGAAATTCGTGCGGGTGACATCGCGGCATGTGTAGGTCTTAAAGATGTAACTACAGGTGATACACTTTGTGATGAGAAAAATGTCATCACACTTGAGCGTATGGAATTCCCAGAGCCAGTAATTGCATTGGCTGTTGAACCAAAAACTAAAGCTGACCAAGAAAAAATGTCAATCGCTTTAGGGCGTTTAGCTAAGGAAGATCCATCATTCCGCGTTCGTACAGACGAAGAATCAGGTCAAACGATTATTGCTGGTATGGGTGAGCTTCACCTTGACATCATTGTTGACCGTATGAAGCGTGAATTCGGTGTTGAAGCTAACATTGGTAAGCCAATGGTTTCTTACCGTGAAACGATCAAAAAGTCTGTTGAGCAAGAAGGTAAATTCGTACGTCAAACAGGTGGTAAGGGTAAATTCGGTCACGTATATGTACGTTTAGAACCGATGGATCCTGAGTCTGAAAAAGATTACGAATTCGTTGAAGAAGTTGTAGGTGGTGTTGTACCTAAAGAATTCTTCGGCGCGGTTGACAAAGGTATTCAAGAACGTATGAAGAATGGCGTTTTGGCTGGCTACCCAGTAGTTGGCATTAAAGCGACATTGTTTGATGGTTCTTACCATGACGTCGACTCTGACGAATTGTCGTTCAAAATGGCGGGTTCTTATGCCTTCCGTGATGGTTTCATGAAAGCGGATCCTATCCTTCTTGAACCGATCATGAAAGTTGAAGTAGAAACTCCAGAAGACTACATGGGCGATATCATGGGTGACTTAAACCGTCGTCGTGGTATGGTTCAGGGTATGGACGATCTTCCTGGTGGTACTAAAGCCATTCGTGCTGAAGTTCCATTGGCTGAGATGTTTGGTTACGCAACTTCTATGCGTTCTATGTCTCAAGGTCGTGCGACTTATTCTATGGAATTTGCTAAATATGCTGAAACTCCACGTAACGTGGCTGAAGGCATCATTTCTAAGTTCCAATCTGGCGGTAAAAAAGGTGACGACGAGTAATCTTTCGATTACTATAAGCCCAAACTAATTCATAGTTAAACCCAAGTGCTCATGCAGTGATCCTGCATGAGTAGTTTAAAAAGGAAGATCTCATGGCTAAGGCTAAGTTTGAACGTAATAAGCCACACGTTAACGTGGGCACAATTGGTCACGTTGACCATGGTAAAA
>NZ_JARDAL010000009.1:0-102635 GCF_048957595.1 Acinetobacter sp. AS5
TTAATTCGTCTGATCACAGATACTTTATAAAGTATTTTAATACTTTTTTGAATCCGTCAATGCGTAAGTCCTATATATAATGATGATACTCAAAAGAAAATTAAAATTATGGATGTCGGCGCAGTTCTCATTCAACTTAAGCCCTTACACATGCAGCAAGTTCATGACTGGCAGCGTACTTTGAAAGCACGTCAAGACGAAGTAATTGAAACGCTTAAGGCTGAACAGGTTCATGTCGAGTCCTGGTTTTATCTGCAACTTCATGGTCAGGACTATTTGATTGCATATATGCGCGCCGACAATATTCAAAAAGCGCAAAATATTGCAAAACTCAGTACTTTCCCAATTGACCAAGTGCATAAACAGTTTAAAACTTCATGGCAAGCGGTTTATCCCGCCGAATTGTTATTGGATGCTACAGTTACCTGATTTATTAGCACGGCTATTCAAAATAGTTTTGTAATAAAGACTTCTCCCCAATCAATAATAAAAAAAGCCCTGGAAATACAGGGCTTTTTTGACATCTCGAATTATTGTTTATCACCGATAATGGTAGACCATAGCAGGTCATCAATTTCACTGCCATTGAAATAAACAGTAGCCTTCAATGATTCAGGCTGGTTCTGTTTGACCTCAATTACCTGATCATCGCTGTCCTTAATTCTAAGCACGCCCTCTTTTGGCAAATGCTTATAGTTATTTAATACGGTTTCATCCATTTTAAATGGTGTCGTGGTATTAAAATCAAAACTGTAACGATAATCTGCCAGATCAGGCTGACCGATAATCGTACCACGACTGGTTAAGGTACGAATCCCATTACTGCCACTGCCATAATCATCGACCAATCTGTAATTATAATTACGCACCTGCAGATATTCTTTGCTCTTTGTATCAAACGCGATTCCAGAAGTACCTGCCTGACCGGTCTCGGCGATACGCTGGAATTCCAACTGATCGATTTGATAAGATTCGGATTGCCCCATGTTATTTTTGGTTTTACGATGCACAATTGTGCCAGAAATCAGGTAGTCGTCCTTGAGATTAAAATCTACATTTGAACCATAACGGACATTGCTAAAGCTTAAAGTCGTCGTGTCACCATTCACCGTCTGAGTAATGTTTGAGCCTTTACGGTAAGTTTTATCCAGAATAATACAGTTATCTTTATCTGTTTTTAATTTCAGGGTTTTGACCGAACCAGTGGTATTGACTTCCGAACAGATCAGATTTGGATATTTAATACTATTGATGCCCAGATTATAAATTTTGATGATACGTGCAGTACGCCCATAAGGATAATCTGCAAATACTTCTCCAATCATGTGACCTAGAGCAACGTTATAGTCGGTATCATTACTGGTATTTCCGGAAATTTTATCTCGAATTTTGTCTACAATGTCCTGATCTTCAAGCAGGACAAATTCCTCTGAAAGCTCAGAGGAAATACTTTCTTTCGGAACATTTGGAGGTGTAGTGACAGTAGGACTGTCTGAGCTACTTCCCCCACCACCACAGGCACTCATTAAACCCGAGACAAGAGCGAGTCCAAAGATAGAAATCTGCTTTTTTATAAAATTTATTCCCTAAAATTTCTTTGCATTTTTATTTGGTGATCACTAAAGATTGGCCATCTCGAAACTGAACAGCTCAAATGCTATTTCTGCCGGTAATGTTTTTTCTTGGCAACCAGTTTTATCCTTAGATAGCGCTTTATTTTTAAACAAAGAAATTTTTGGTTCTGTAATTTTAATGTATATTTCAAACAACAATTATCATAAGAAATGAAGTGCTTATTTGAAGCTCGCTCCTTACCAGAGTCACTTTTCAATACAATTAAAGCGCATTTAATTAAATCAATTTACTTTGCAACAAAGCTTATAAAATTTGTAATGGTTAAGTTAAAGATGGATTGAATTTTCTTTTTATGGAGAATCATGTTCAACTTTTATACAGAGCCATGAAAGAGAATATTGAAAGATAGGATGACTTTAGAGCATATAAAATGATAATTTTTATGATATGAAATACTTAATTATTTACAGAAGATTTAAAGCGTCGATTATTTTAGATTGGTCATGGATTCACTGGATTTTTTCCGACGCTTATATTCAAACATGTTCTGATCCGCTTGTGCGAGCGCTGCAAATAAACCATGACCAGGATGACGCATCGCCATACCAATCGCTGCGCCAATGTTTGCTGCTGCAAAGGCATTAATTAAACGATCCACTAAACTTTCAGTACCCGTTTCATCATTTTCTACGCTAAGAATCACAAACTCATCACCACCCAAACGGGCAACAATATCGTTGATCCGTACATTATCTCGTAATACTTGAGCCGCATTTTGAATCAGCCTGTCACCTTCATCATGACCCAAACTATCATTCACCTTTTTTAGGTCATTTAGGTCAATAAATAATACAGCGGCGGGATGACCATATTGCTTGCAACGCTCTTCTTCTGCTCGCAGCAGTTTTTCCCAGGCACGGCGATTATAGAGCCCGGTCAATTCATCTTTACTGGCTTCTTCCTGCAATAATTCATGCTGTCTTATCTGCTCACTCTGACGTAATTCTGCCTGCAATATCGAACTGAGCAATTGTCCCAACAACTCGACCAGTTGCATATCTTGCACAATAGCTTCCGATTTGGTTTCTGGATCAATCGCACAGAGCGTTCCAAACAAACTACCATCTTCTTTAAGGAGTGGCTGACCAATATAAGATTTTATACAGACCTGCTGATTAATCGGCGCTGTGGCGTATAAAGGAATTTCTTCAGAGCGGGGGGCAATTCTCGGGGCCTTACCTGCGACCATATGAGAACAAAAAGAATCAGCCCACTGAAACACTTGACCGGGTCGTATATCATAACCATGATCTTCACTTTGCAGCACAATCCAGTCTTGGCCTTCTACCCGGGTGATCATCCATAAATTAAAGCCAAAATGCTGATGCAGAAACTTTAACACTGCCTCTCCAGCATCCTGAAAACTTTTGAAATTTATATTTTCCATCCGAGATTGCCTCTGCTACAAACCTGTAAAAATATGCATGATATAAACTTAAGCTATTAAACTATTTTTCCGGTTTCAATAGAATATACAAGCTCTAAATACAGCTATAAAACTATATATTTACAACATACCGTTGCTATAAGTTTTCATTTAAAAATTCACAATAAAAAAGAGGCCTTAGCCTCTTTTTTTCAAGCCTGAAATCTATGCCTCTGTCGGATTAGTCAATTCCGTCATTGGCCAGCGTGGTGTGGTGGTCACCGCCAAGCCATCATGCTGCCCTGCTTTTAAACGCTGATAGCCCGCAAAAGCAATCATTGCACCATTGTCTGTACAGAGTGCAGGTTCAGCATAATAAACAGATGCACGGATCTTGGCTAAATCTGCTTCTAAACGCTCACGTAAACGCTTATTGGCACTGACACCGCCCGCAATCACCAGACGTTTAAGCCCCGTTTGCTTCAATGCTTTCACCGACTTTTTCACCAGAGTATCGACAATGGCTTCCTGAAAACTGGCAGCGATGTCGGCATCGCGGTTTTCATCACCCAGTTTTTTCATCTGTACAGAAACTGCCGTTTTTAGACCACTGAATGAGAATTCCAGACCTTGATGCAGCATTGGGCGTGGGAATGCAAATGCATTTGGATCGCCCTGTTCCGCCAATTTAGAGATATTCGGACCGCCCGGATATGGCAAGCCCATCATTTTCGCGACTTTATCAAAGGCTTCGCCTGCCGCATCATCAATGGATTCACCGAGCAATTCATACTGGCCAATGCCATAAGCAGCCATGAGCTGAGAATGTCCACCCGATACCAATAATGCAACAAATGGAAACTCAGGCGGAGTTTCTGACAACAAAGGTGCCAGCATATGACCTTCCATATGATGCACACCAATTGCGGGTTTATTCAGTGCAAAGGCCAAAGTACGACCAAACAATGCGCCTGTCATGAGTGCGCCCATCAGACCCGGGCCACGGGTATATGCGACTGCATCAATTTCTGATTTTTTCACGCCGCTCTGTTCAAGCAGCTCATTGATGAGTGGAATCAGTTTACGCACATGATCACGTGACGCCAGCTCTGGAACTACACCGCCATATTCTGCATGCAGTTTAATCTGGCTATAAAGCACCTGTCCGCGCAAACCCAACTCGCTGTCATACAGCGCAAGTCCTGTTTCATCACACGACGTTTCCAAGCCTAAAACGATCATTAAACTGCCTATAACCTGTATCAATTCTATTGCAGCAACTATTATAGACTTGTGGTATGAGATGTAAATGAGTAAAATACTGACCTTCACTTGTGATTGAGGGCAATTCAGCCCGAGATCTTACCCTAACTGATATGAGGATTCTTCATGCCACAAGTTAAATTGAAAGAAGGCGAGCCAGTAGACGTAGCTATCCGTCGTTTCAAACGTTCATGCGAAAAAGCGGGTGTTCTTGCTGACGTACGTAAGCGTGAATTCTACGAGAAACCAACTCAAGAACGTAAGCGCAAAAAAGCTGCTGCTGTTAAACGCTACCAAAAGAAATTGGCGCGTGAATCAGTACGTACGACTCGCCTTTACTAAGATTAATTTGTGATTGATTGCCTGGAATAAATAATGACGACTTTAAAAGACCAAATCACGGATGTTTTGAAAGCAACAATGCGTGCCAAAGAAATGTCCAAGCTGACGGTCATTCGCAGTCTACAGGCAGCAATTAAGCAAATCGAAGTCGATGAGCGCAAAGAACTTGACGACGCTCAGGTTCTTGCGGTCATTGAAAAACAAATTAAACAACGTAAAGAATCGGTTAAAGCCTTTGCAGGCGCTGGCCGAGATGATTTAGCTAGTAAGGAACAAGCCGAAATTGAGATTTTGTCTCAGTTTCTACCAGAAGCTATGACTGAGGAAGAACTTGATTCCATGATTGCGCAAGCTATTGCAGCGCAACAAGCTACTAGCATGAAAGATATGGGTAAGGTGATGAATTCTCTGCGTCCGCTCATAGCCGGGCGCGCCGATCCTGCACAAGTTTCCGCCAAAATCAAAGCGCAACTTGCTTAATCCCTACTTTCTAGCATCTTGTCTTTAACGTTGAACTGCCTTTAATCATCAAAGACAGTTCTTGACGTATTCTTATTACAAATTACAATCGACCTGATAACGCTTAAGTAATTGCATCTCTTTAGACGATTTCACTTCTACAATTACATCCTGTTTACTCATATTTTGAAACTGACGATCCAGATAAGCACGATTCTGGTCAGCGGCCTGATATAAACGATCAACATAGCGTCCTACAATTCCACAAAATTTTGCATTCTGCTCAGGACTAAATCCCTGTTGCTGCGGATTTAACCCACTTAAAAATTGACGCGATTCCTTTTTATAATCTGCATTAATTCGCTCTATCGCTTCTATATATTCAACTGCACTCGCAGCAAAAATCCCATAACTCCACCCCAGTAGACACACACCCAATAGTATTTTTTTCATATTATGCTTCAGTTTGATTCACGCTGATCTTTCAAAAAGATTGTAGCCTGATTGAATATATTCTTGCTATATCATCCTGATACAAAAACTTAAAACCCAGTGCAACCTTAAATCTTGTATTGATGTGCCTGCTGCATCTGTTTCAGACGCTGGCGAATGGTGGACGATAAAGATTGATTGTTTTTCACGCTACGCTGGGCATGTAATAAGGATTTGATCGCGGTTTCTTCATATCCCGACCAATATTCTACTTCTGCACGATAGCGCAGTACATTAGCAGCCTTGATCGGCGAATCTGGCTCTGCATTGGCAGCCACTTGCATCAGTCGCCAGCCACTCACATCACGTGAATTGGCATTTAAAAATCGCTGCACTAAAACTTTTGCTTTATCGGGTTGCTTGGCACGAATCAACACTTCTGCATATTTATAATTGAGCGCTCGATTCTCTGGCATGATCCGCGCTGCTGACGCTACACTTTTCAAAGCTGCATCAAGCTGGTTCTGGGCTAAATAAATATCAGTCTGGAATAAAACCTGTAAAGGATGCTTCTGGTTATGCTTTTTTGCTCGATCTAAAGTAGCCTGCGCGGCCTGAAAATCACTTTGCTGTATTTGATAGGCAGTTAAGGCAAGCTGGCCTGCAAAATTATTTTGCCGGTCCATCAGTATAAGCTGCTCTGCATTGGTCTGACCAGACAACACCCTGCTATACCACTTGATAATTTCAAAGTCTTGATCATTGAGATTACGTTTCACCGCAGGAAGCTGGTTGGCACGTAAACGCGCTTCACTCATACGCTCGGTGGTCAGCGGATGAGTAAACCAGAAATCCGGCAGAAAGCTTAATCGGCTGGTCGAGCGATGCATGACCTCAAAGAAATCTGCCATACTATGCGGGTTATAGCCGGAACGATACATATATTGCATACCAATCCGGTCTGCCTCACGTTCCTGATTACGACTATAAGTGAGCTGTTTATCCAGAAGTGCTGCCTGTGAACCCATCATGACCGCTGTGCCGACATCGCCATCTGCCTGAGAAGCGACCAAAGCACCGACGAGAATTCCGGCTAGCGCCAGTAAACCTTGCCCTTTAAATGCATCCTGAGAGCGACTGTAATGACGTTGTGTGACATGTGCAATTTCATGCGCCATCACTCCTGCCACTTCATCCATGTTTCGGGCTGAATTAATCAGACCAGCATTAAGTGCAAAGAGGCCACCCGGTACGGCGAAAGCATTAATTTGGGGATCATTAATGACCAGCAAACCGATCGGCTGTTGCAATTGAGTCTGACTCAGGATATGAGAAAATACTGAAAGCAACTGATCTTCAAGCCATGGATTTTGCAGGACCGGCATTTGTTTATGCACTTCACGATAGACTTTTTCACCGATCATTTTTTCTTTTTGTTGATCGAGTAAGCCGACGCCTGTACCAATATCAGGCACAGAAAATTGTACATTTACTTGATTAAAATCATGGTTAGAGCCGTGCCCTGCTACCATATACAGACTTAAGCCACACGCCAGCGCCAATCGTTTCAATGAAAAATCTCTAATCCTGCCGATCTAATTTATCTTGAATATAGCATTAGAACAATGAGCAGAGACGCAAGAAAATGTTATTTTTTAATACCATTTAAACGACGAATCAGATGCATTTTAAAATTCCGGATTGACCACATAACGGGGCACTCGTCCTTCCAAGGCATCAACAAGATTCTGATAAGCCAGTTCTGCCATTTTTTTACGGGTGGCTGCAGTGGCCGAACCCACATGTGGCAATGTAACCACATTATCCAACTGGAATAATTCCGATTCCTTTAACGGCTCTTTCTGATACACATCCAGACCGGCAGCAAAAACCTGCTTGGCTTTTAAAGCTGAAATTAATGCCTGTTCATCAATGACCGAGCCACGTGAAATATTGACCAATACTGCATGGGATTGCATTTTAGCCAATTCCGCTGTCGCAATCAGCGCCTTGGAATCCGCATTCAAATCTACTGCAACGACCACAAAGTCAGAACGCTGTAACAGTTCCTCAAGCTGGCAATATTTCGCATTCAACCCTTGAGCAAGTTCTGGTTTTTCCCGACGATTATGATACAGAATATTCATATTAAAACCGTAAAAACCACGACGTGCGATTGCAGCTCCAATATGACCGAGACCAATAATTCCGAGGGTTTTTCCAAAAATATCCATACCAAATTGTGCTTCGCCCACGGTACGCTGCCATTGTCCCTGCTTGGTCCATTGATCCAGGTAAGCCACTTTGCGTGCTGCTGACATCAGTAAAGTGAAAGCCAGGTCAGCAGTGGTTTCAGTCAGTACATGCGGCGTATGACTGAGATAAATTTTCTTTTCATTTAAATAATCCAGTTCATAGTTGTCATAACCGACACTGACACTGGAGATAATTTTTAACCGGGTGGCACTGGCCAGATTATCGCGATTCAACAAGCGCCCTGCGCCAATCATGCCATCAGCATCCTGAACCTGCTGCAAAAGCTGTTGATTCACATCGCCTAGCTTCGGTTGTATATAACTAACCTGATAATTTTGTTCCAGCTTGTTTTGAATATCAGTATCAATTTGACTAAATACAACCACTTTTTGTTTCATCTATTTTTATTCCACAGCAAGATTATTCCAGACTGGCAGTCCTATTTTGCATAAACTGCCATAAACGTTTTTTTAGAATCGGCTGATCCAGCATTTCTTGTAAAGATGCCAACTGGATCATTTTCGTATTTGATATATGCGCTACAGGCCCGAGGAAAATAATATTTTTCTCTGCACTCATTCCATCCAGAAAACCCTGAATATAGGATTCTACACCACGTCCATCCTGAACGTTGGCCCAGGGAAATGGCCAGTTCAGCTCATGAAACTCACCTAGGACTGCACGCTGGATATTGCCCCATAGATTCTGGGTGTCTTCGGTCATTTTAGTTGCATCAATCATGATACTGCAATGCGCCAGACTTAAAGCCTGCAAACTGAATGGCGGGATCTGTACGATTTCACGCTGTTCCTGAACAGGTGCAATGTGAGTCGGTGCCGCAGGTGGTGTATCAACCTTAAGCGTAACAATTGGCTCTGGCTCAGGAATCGGTAGATCAGCCAACGCCTCTACGGAAGCAGGCTGTGGTAAGACGATATCGGTGTGAAATTCAGGTGCAGCCTGATCACGCCAGATCGAAACCTGGTGCGGCTGACATGCGCTGTCCCTAGGAATCCAGAGATCGATTCCTAATGTTGCCAGTATGTCACGCTGATGCCCAATCATCTTTTCATCATCACCAATTTCAGGCTGAACATTTTAGCCGGATTGCCTGTGCTTTGCCGAACTTTTTCAGCTTTTCTTTTTTATCCTGATGGATTCTAGTACAAAGTTTAGCTGTCTGCTAAAAACCGTGCTTTTAATACACAATTAAACCATTCCTGCTGTTATAACAGATTCCGGCTAAAGCTGCGCGTTCTCATTTATTTTCTACAGAATGGTTAAACTGTTCTTCTTTAACATTTGCTGAACGACCTGTTCTGCCTCAAAACCCAAGCGCCAATACAACAGCTCCATCACGTCCAACTCATCCTGTGTCACGATACGATCACTCCACAAACAGGCCTCTGCAATACCTAAAATACTGAGGCGATCACGCAATAACAGCCCCGCAATATCATTCAGGATTTCTGCTAGATCAATCGGCTCATCAGAAATTTCATTATATAAGTCCAGTTCCTGAGCGGTCAGAATCCGGTTTAAAATCCGCTCCCGCACCTCAAGCTGGTTGCCGCTATTAATCTGCTGTACATGCAGCAAGGCGTCGATCAAACGCACAATCTGTGGCTTGACCTCATCGAGTGCTGTAGGCGTATGTGCAGGAAGCAAATTCAGTTCGTATTTCACACATTCCAGTAATAATGCATCCAACAGGCCAATTTCGCCATCTTCCTGAATAATCCGTGCCAGCTTCATCAAAAACTGGCGTGCAACAGTTGTCGGCATGCCACCAATATTGTTACAAGCTTGCTGGAAAATCGAGATATGCACCCGCCCGTCCAGATTGAGCAATGAATCTACAATGGCACGGCTAACTTCAGCCTCAGTCGGAATAAATTCACGATATTGACGGATCATTAAAATGGCGACCATCACTTCACGAGAACCAGTTGCGGTTTGTAATGCACGCTCAATCAGTTCCGGACGTGGCATCTTGAGCCGAAGTTCCGGATTCAGTGGTTTGATCGCATCTTTAATCGCAAAACTGATCGGAGACAGCCGCAATAATGGCAAAGGCTGTGGCGAGCTCCAGCTCATTGCAGTTTCAGGCACCACTTCTTCTAAAGAACGGAACAAACTAAACAAAGGCTGATTTTTGAGTTTTTTCAGATTCTCAAGCTGTAAGTCCTGAATCAAGGCAGGATTTAATTCATAAATCCGCTGATTGATATGGGGATGAATATTCAGCCAGTTTTGTGGGCTCAAGGAATTGGCAAAGCACATATGTGAAATGGATTCAGCATATTCACTATAAATCTGGGAGCCGGAATGATGCACATGGATTCTGAGTAAAGTCTGGATATTGGCATCATTTTGAATCAGGCGACGGGTCTTCCGATCATTTTTATAGGTTCGACCACCCAGTGAAATATATTTAATAAAACGGGAAATCAAAACACCCAAACTACCAATTAGCCAGATCACCGCACCGACTGCAACATAGAAAGTTTCAAACTTGTTTTCACGGGGACTACCCGCTCGATAAAAACCGGACTTGGCAATCTTACTGCCACACTGACTAAACGTGGTTAGACTGCTATACAGAATTTTCAAACGGGTATTTTCTGCAGCTTCACCAGAGAGGATTTTATTGAATTCATGGCTGAGCAAGCCATACAGCTCGACTTTATCCAGTGTTTGTATCGCACCCCAAGTCAGGATAATTGCGGTATCCCGCGGACTAAAACCCGCCGTCAGCGCATTGACACCGACTTCATCGGACAGCACATATACTGCAGGAACATCAATCAGAAAAGTCTCTGCCAACTGTTGGTTAATGTGCAATGCAGCACTTTCTTCGGGAATACTGTCCATCGGACTCAACCGACGCGCACCCAACTGCTTCGCCAGTGAATAACCACCATTCCGAAAAATATAAAACTCGTAGATGACCGAGATCATCATGGCACATAACAGCAAAGCAATCAGATAAGGACTCAGCACATGCCAGAAGATTGACTGGCTAGGATCAGTATAAAAGACAAAGAGACCAACAACGGTATTAATAATAAAAATAGTCAACAGAATTGCAATCAGGCAAAAACTTACAGGTAGTACTATATTTTTGTTTTTTATAAAATCGTATCCTACGTTTCGCAATGCAGAACCCTAAAATGATAATTTTCAATGGGCTCATCATAAAACAAAAAAGCGGGAAATTCCCGCTTTTTCATGATGATTTTAAATGTTTAAACTTCGCGTACGCCAGTCAAATCCACTGAGGCTGCATCAATATTGACATCAATATAATTGCTTTCTTTCATGGCACTGTCACTACGTTTTTGCTGAAGATCATCCAGATATTGCGCATCAATACCGCCCGAAACATAGATGCCATCAAACACTGAACAATCAAAGTCTTTGACATCCGGTACTTTGGTGGTTCTTACCGCATCTTTCAAATCTTCCAGATCCTGGAAAATCAGACGGTCAGCACCAATAATTTCACGGATTTCTTCCACGCTACGTTCCGATGCAATCAGCTCAGATTTCGCCGGCATATCAATACCGTAAACGTTTGGATATTTCACCATCGGTGCTGCAGAAGCGAAGAATACTTTTTTCGCACCAGAATCACGAGCCATCTGGATAATTTCATTACAGGTCGTACCACGGACAATCGAGTCATCCACCAACAGTACGTTTTTACCTTTAAACTCAAGCTCAACCGGGTTCAGTTTTTGACGTACCGATTTTTTACGCAGCTGCTGACCAGGCATAATGAAGGTCCGGCCGATATAACGGTTTTTCATGAAACCTTCACGGAATTTCACGCCCAACATATTGGCAAGTTCTAGCGCTGAAGTACGTGAAGTATCCGGAATCGGAATCACCACATCAATATCATGCTCTTCACCCCACTCACGCAGAATTTTTTGCGCCAGCTTCTCACCCATTTTCAAACGTGCTTTATACACCGAGATTCCATCAATGATGGCATCTGGACGGGCAAAATAAACGTATTCAAAAATACAAGGACGGTATTCAGCATTCACTGCACATTGCTTGGTGAAGAAGTTACCTTCTAAATCAATAAATACCGCTTCACCAGGCAGAATATCACGCTCAACTTTAAAGCCCAGCGCAGTAATCGCAACAGACTCTGAAGCAATGATATACTCCATGCCCTGCTCAGTTTCACGTGAACCGTAGATCAGTGGACGAATACCGTTCGGATCGCGGAAGCCCACCAGCCCCTGACCGGTAATCATCGCCACCACACCATAAGCGCCTTTGCAACGCTCATGCACACGCGTCACCGCATGGAAAATATCTTCCGACGTCGGTACCAATTTGCCATGTTTTTGCAATTCATGCGCAAACACGTTTAACAGGACTTCCGAATCAGAATCGGTGTTCATATGACGCAAGTCAGTTTTGAACAGGTCATCATGAATTTCTTCGGCATTCGTCAGGTTACCATTATGTGCCAAGGTAATCCCGTACGGCGAGTTCACATAAAACGGCTGTGCTTCAGCACTGCTCGATGAACCGGCTGTTGGATAACGCACATGACCAATACCGTAATTTCCTTTCAAAGCACGCATATGACGAGTATGGAATACATCACGCACCATACCATTGTCTTTGCGCAGGAATAAACGTCCTTCATCACATGTCACGATCCCAGCTGCATCTTGTCCACGATGTTGTAACATCGTTAATGCATCAAACAACATTTGGTTAACGGGTGATTTACCAGCTATACCAACTACTCCACACATAGCAACCTCGCAGACAAGCTAGGATTAATAAAAAGGATTATTTGTAGACTCATCTGCAGCTCCAGACTTGGACGATGTTTCAGATGATGAAGCTGAAGGTTTCGATGTCCCTTCAGGCTTGATATGTTGTAGTGCGCCATTCGCGGCTTCTTTCGACATTTGAGTCGCCCAAGGTGCATAAGGCAATAAGGCTTGAATAAACTTGGACTGTTTCCAGTGAGGTGAGCTTTCTACCCACGGGCCAATTCCCTGCATGGTAATCAGAACAATCAGCAAACCTTTCAGGCTACCAAAGACACCACCCGCCAGACGGTTGAGAGGGCCCAGTTTAAGACTTTTTAAAATACGGTTCAACAGTGCAGTAACGATCCAGGTCAGAACTACAATCAGCAGGACGATAAAAGCGAAGGCCGCAATCTTTTGTACGACTGGATCTGTACTCAGAGCAACCATAGACGGCGCAAGTAGCGTTGAATATTTTGCCGCAACAATCAGGGCAAAGATCCATCCCACTAAGTTCGCAAAGGCTTTAATAAATCCTTGACGCAAACCGTTGAGCCCTCCAATGAGCAAGATAATCAGTAGAAAGATATCAATGGCATTCATAGGATTTAAAGTGCGTCTACACAATCTTTTACAAGTTTAGGTCCAGTATAGATGAGGCCACTATAAACTTGTACAAGGCTGGCGCCTGCCTGTTTCTTGGCAGCAGCATCTGCACCTGAAAGAATACCACCCACACCAATCAATGGAATTTGTCCTTTTAATACCGCAGCAAATGCAGCCAGACATGCGGTACTTTTCTCAAATACTGGCGCGCCAGACAAACCACCTGCTTCCTCTGCATGCTCCAGACCCTCTACACCTTCACGTGACAGTGTGGTATTGGTCACGATCAGGCCATCAATCTTGAATTGCAATAATTGCTTGGCAATAAAGGCAATATCGCTGTTATCCAGATCAGGCGCCACTTTCAGTACCAAAGGTACATAATGCTGGTATTCCTGAGCCAATTCAAGCTGACGCTTCTTCAGTGTTTCCAGCAGTTCGGTGAGTGCATCACCACTTTGCAGGCTGCGCAGGTTTTTGGTATTGGGAGAAGAAATGTTGACGGTAATATAAGAAGCATAATTATAGACTTTTTCTAAACAGATGAGGTAATCATCTACTGCTTTTTCTACCGGAGTATCAGCGTTTTTACCGATATTAATACCGAGAATGCCTTTAAATTTGGCCGCTTTGACATTTTCAACCAGCTGATCCACGCCATCATTATTAAAGCCCATACGGTTAATAATGGCTTTGACCTGTGGCAAACGGAATAAACGCGGATGAGGATTGCCGGCTTGCGGTCGCGGGGTAATGGTACCAATTTCAATAAAACCAAAACCTTGACCGGCAAGGGCGTCAATATAGGCACCATTTTTGTCCAAACCTGCCGCAAGACCTACCGGATTGGGAAATTCGATTCCCATACAGGTCACAGGTTTCGCAGCAACGTTTTGACGCATCAAGCCCATTTTATGGGATGATTTCAATAGTGATAATGTCAGCTCATGTGCACGCTCTGGTGCTAAAGAAAACAACAAAGGGCGGGCTAGAGAATACAACATATCCAGAAAAGTCTACTGCTTTTTAAGTCGGCATATTATAGGCATAGGCTGACAAAAAAACCATGCTTTGCAAATCTTTATTTTTACCGTTTATTGTATGGTCGCCGTTAATTTAATCTGTCCTGCCTCATTATTTAGTTCCATTTTCTCGATACTTAGCCCCATTTGTGCCAGCTGAGTCAGGAAATTTGCCAGTACTGCATAATTTTCATGCATGACCGCCAATTGAATTTTTCCTTCCATTTGCTGGGAAGCCACCGACAATCCTTGCTGCTGTGCGACTCGCTGTACTTTCTCCGCTGCATCCAGTTGGGTGTCCCCAGCCGGTTTCATGGTTACTGCATTACTTTGCATCCAAACAATGGTATCTTTCAGCTGATTTAAGCGTTTTTGCTGGGTATCTGCTGCCTGATGCATATACCAGAGTGCAGAACCGACTGCCGCCACAATCACAAAAACAGTGGTAAAAATCACCATTACCCGTTCACGTACCGACAAGCTGTCCAGATAATCACTCAGTTTTTCAAAAGACTGATCCATACGATTTTGTAGCGCTTCAATGCCTTTCATTATTGAATCCTCACCAGTCCGATCGCAGCTGTTCCGCTGGCCTGAATATTCCCCAGCTCCACCTTAAAGCCTTGCTGGCTTAATTGTCTGGTCAGTGCATTTAACGTTTCTGATGAATTGGCCTTAAGCTCCATACTTAACACAGAAGCATCATAATTCACCCGTTGTGCCACAATCTGATTTTGCATCAAGACTGGCCCCACCCGACTAATCAGCTGCAATGCATGCGTATCTGCAATCTGGCTTTGACGCAACTGCCCTTCAAACTGACTTTTGATATTCTGCTCAGTGACCGGATAATTTTGTCCAAACCAGTATTTAAACTGGTCGATGGCTTGCGCGGCGGTCTGATTCGCCACTTTCTTATATTGATACCAGCGCACAGCATCATAACTAAACTGCAATACTAAAATACCCAGAAAAACCGCCGCGCAGGCTTTCCAGTAGCCGGAAATAGCGCCATTGGATTTTGCTTTAGGCAAGACATTAAACGGATGCTGTTTCGGTTTTTTTAGTACAGGAATTCCATATTGGAAAGACTCCAGTTGCTCCTGAGTGACCAGTGCTTCAAGACTACGCAACTGCTCCTGATTCAGATTGCTCACCTTATAGCTGAGATCCTTGGGCTGATAATCCAGATAAAGGCTTAGATCATCCAGCGACTGGCCGATATATTCCGACTCGCGCACCAGCAAACGTCCACCGATTTGCGCAATCACACGCTGATTGGCATCAGGAACAGGCAGCACCAAAAAGTCCGGTAACAAAGCTGCCAGCTTGACTGGGATCAAGTTTAGCGCGTGTTGCAAGGTCTCAAGCGTTGAATTCGCAATCCCCATAATGCTGATCTGATCCGGCTGCTGAAAATGATGCAGCACTTTCATGGCATCTACCGGCAGCACCACGTATTCTTCAAGCAAATATTTAATGCCATCATTACCCATTTTCTTATATTGGCTCTTGGGCAAGGTCTGCTGCAAAATTTGCACATGACGGCTCGGGAAAAATACTACTGCCTCTTCGCCATGATGAGCCTGTATATCCTGAATCAGCTGCTCAAGTGTGTCCGCAGTGTTCCAGAATTCCCCAGTTGACCATTGCCAAACCCCATTGGCTTCTGGCATCCATAAATACAACATCAATTGTGTTCTGCCATTTTAATTAATTTTTTATAGTGTAGGAATAAAGCTTTTTATCTGTGTGGATAAGCCAGGGGCAATCACCGCCTGATCATAAATACGCGCTTCTGCCAATGCATAGGGATGAAAAGATTCAGCCAGCAGAATGGAAGACATATGGGCCACCACATTCATATGACACACCACTGCAATCGACTCATAAGGCAGTTGCGACAACCATTCTACTGCGACTTTGGCATCATCATCTGGTTTGATGGTATTACAGATCACCACCGGCACATCTTTAAAATACTGCTGCAAATGTGCCAGAGTTTCCTGCGCACGCAATAACGGACTGACCACAAAGACTTCAGGCTTAATCAGATCCTTTAAGAACTGTGAAGTCTGCTCAGCCTGTTGATGACCACGCTCCGTTAAAGGTCGCTTGGTGTCATTACCATTGACCGGTGGTGCGGCCTCGCCATGTCGAACTAAAGTCAGTTGCATTTGATTTCCTTATATTCTTTTGCCTGCATGATAAGCAGCGAATATGACAATTCGCAGACAGTCCCTGTGTTATAGATCAGACTTGATGATGTGGCAAGACAAATTCAACATCACTGCGATGACCGTTTTTCATCAATGACAATGCAATATTGAGTGGCGGCGCACCTTCAAAAATCACATCATACAAGGCCGAGGTAATCGGCATATACACATCGAGCTCTTCCGAACGTGCCTTGACCTGTACAATGGTATTAATCCCTTCTGCCGTTTGCCCCAACTCAGTCGTTGCCTGCTCCAAGGTTTTACCTTTACCAAGCGCATAACCCACCTGATAATTACGGCTAAGAGGGCTGCTACAGGTAGCGAACAAATCACCCACACCTGAAAGCCCAAGGAAAGTCAGCGGATTAGCACCGAGTTTTACTGCAAAACGGCTCATTTCGGCCAAAGCACGGGTCAGGATCATACTCTTGGTATTTTCACCCACGTTATACGCAGCAGCCATGCCCATCGCGACAGCATAGATATTTTTTAATGCGCCCCCGAGTTCTACCCCATGCACATCATCACTAGCAAATACGCGGAACAAGGCACTATGTAGGGCTTGTTGTACGGCATAACGCACCAGCTCGGACTGGCTGGCAATCACGGTTCCTGCCGGCTGTCCTGCCACAATTTCCTTGGCCAGATTCGGTCCTGATAACACACCATAAGGCACTTCAGGCAACACTTCACGAATAATATCGCTCATGAAACTAAAGGTTTTGGCTTCAATACCCTTGGTCAGCGAGATCACGGCTTGCGATGTAATAAAAGGTTTGATTTGCTGCAAAACATCCCGGAAAGAATGGCTCGGAATTGCGACTAAAATAATATCGCGATCACGCACAGCCTGTTCCAGATCTGACACCGCCAGCAGATTTTCTTCTAACTTAAAATCTGGCAAATAGCGTTTATTGATATGGGTGGCATTAATATCTGCCGCAACTGCTTCATCACGAATCCAGATCATGGTATTGCAACCATTACGCACTGCAGTATTGGCCATTGCAGTACCAAAGCTGCCCCCACCCAATACCGTTACTCTTAAAGCTGTCTTATGATCAACTGCAACCGGTTCTACCAGTTTTGAGAAATTTAATTCTGACATCTTATTTTTTAATATCCTGTTATACCGTGCAAACTAGCTGTTCTGGTTCCAGTAACTGACAAAATCACCGGTTCGAATCTCTGTGCGTGCTGGAATTGCTTTTGCGGCAGTGCCAATATAAATAATACCCGAGACCAGATCGTCTTTTGAAATTCCCAATGCCTGCTTAAACAGGCCAGACTCGACTACAGCACCGCTACGCCACATGGTTGAGAAACCCTGAACCTGAAGTGACAGCAGAAAATTCTGAATCGCTGCGCCTGAACTCAGGATTTGTTCAAAATGCGGAACTTTAGGATGATCCTGCAAACGCGTTAAGGCAAGTACCAGTAAAGGCGCACGAAATGGATGATTCTTGACCCGCTCAATCTGCGCTGTTTCAGTTTCACCCAAATCGATGAGCGCCTGCGACAGCAATTCTCCAAAGGCTTCACGTTGGTCATCAGGAACCACCACAAATGTGGTCGGCTTGAGCCGATGATGATCGGGTGCAGTTAATGCCGCTTGAAAGGCTCTTTCCAGTTGTTCTGCATTGGGTGCGGGTGCCAGCAGATGACCAATCGATTGCCGTTGGTGAATATTTTGATGAACGATGTCAATCGCAGATTCCGTCATTGCCTTGTATATCTACACTTAAAAAACCATACTCAAGATTAGCATATTCAAAGAAAAATACGCTAGAAACTTCATAGCGATTCAGCACGCTCATCACAATTTGAAGATAAAGTTGCTTGGTTTTTCAATCCTGTGCTGCTCTATTTTTCACCTAAGTCACATAGAGCTATACCAAAAATTGCCAAACCTATACAACAGCTACAAAATCTGCGCTGCTTGCTGTGTTGAAATATTCAGCATCCTATTTACTCGAGATTTCATGATGAAAAAAACAATCGCTTTCAGCGGATTAGCTATTTCCGCATTATTGCTTACTGCTTGTGCCTCAAACCCGACTGCATTGGCAGTGCAAAAGGAAAATAACCAGTACGAAGTGACCGGATTAGGTAAAAATCAACTGACCTCGAAAAACAACGCGATTACTGCGGCCAATAAAGCCTGTGGCTCTCGATCAACCCCAATTATTGTGGATGAAAAGACAGCTTATAACGGCGCTTTAAAAGGCGTGGTCGATGAACAAACAGGTCAGATGATTCAGGCAGCGGCTACCGTTCTCGGGAATATCGCAGGTACCAATACCGGTTTAAACCAGAATGATGATTATCAGACGGTGCTTACATTTCGCTGTCAGGCCAAATAAGCCTTAAACCACAGCGCAATAAAAAACCGCTCTTCAAGAGCGGTTTTTCTATGGTCTGGATTAGCAGTAACCTTCCAGGCGGGTCAAAGGCAATTTTTGCCCAATGGCTTTTTCAATTTCTGGCAGATAGAACGCATCATCTTCTGCAAGGAAACTGATACTCACACCACTGGTTCCCGCACGACCGGTACGGCCAATACGATGCACATAATCATCCGACTGTTCCGGCAAGGTGAAGTTCACTACATGCGATACACCATCAACATGGATGCCACGACCTGCAACATCTGTTGCAATCATGATGTTATGTTTACCATTTTTGAACTGGTCCAGCATTTTCAGGCGTTTGTCCTGAGCAATTTCGCCCGACAACATCACCACCTTATAACCATCACGTTTTAAATGATCATAAAGTTTGCGCACCTGATCACGACGGTTGGCAAAAATCATGACTTTTTCAATCGGCTCATCACGCAGAATTTCTTGCAACAATTTATATTTGTCCGCCTTGGCGACCATATAAACCCGTTGTTCGACATCGGCATTGGTTTTCTTTTCCGGTTCAATTTCAACTGTGACCGGTTCAAATAACCATTGTTGTGCAAGATTCAGCACATCGTAGCTGAAAGTTGCAGAGAACATTAAAGTCTGACGTTGTTCTTTACGCGGCGAGAAACGCACAATGCGCTTTACTGAAGGAATAAAGCCCATATCTAGTAAGCGGTCGGCTTCATCAATGACCAAAAATTCAATCTGATCCAGCCAGACTTCTTTTTGTTCTACAAAATCGATCAAACGACCCGGTGTAGCCACCATAATATCGACAGGCGCTTTATTAAGCTGGTTCTTTTGCTTGTCAAAATCCACACCACCCAGCAAGGTCACCACATTGAGACCAGCATATTTCGCCAGATCCTGTGCATCGCTTTCGATCTGTAACGCCAGTTCACGGGTCGGTGCCAAAATCAGCGCACGTGGCTCACCACGATAGCGTTGTTCCTGAATCGGATTATTTAAGAGATCATTCATGATACTAATTAAAAAGGCAGCAGTTTTGCCTGTACCTGTCTGTGCACGGCCAATGGCATCATGTCCTGCCAGCGTGAATTTCAAAACCTTCTGCTGGATAGGCGTCATGGTGGTAAAGCCTAAAGCATCAATCGCTTTTTTTAGATTGGGATGTAAATTTAAGGTTTCAAAACCAGATGACATAAAGCGGTGCTCTAATTGGGTAATCACTAAGATAAGGATAGTATAAACAAAAAACGCCCCAAGTTATATTGGAGCGTTTTCTTTTTAGCTTAATCCGAAGATTAGTCTAATGGTTGAACTTCTTCAGCTTGAAAGCCTTTTTGGCCTTTAACAACACTGAATTCAACACGTTGGCCGTCACGAAGTGAACGGTGACCGTCACCTTGGATAGCACGGAAATGAACGAATACGTCATCGCCGCCATTACGTTGAATAAAGCCGAAGCCTTTAGTATCGTTAAACCACTTAACTACGCCTTGTTCGCGAGCAGCTGTCATAAGTTAATCCTCATTGAAACTAAAAGAAGGACCACCCGGTGTTGCAAACAGCAGAGCAAACAAGTTTGAAAATATTATTTTTAAGCTTGTAATCATTCTGTAAAACTATCAACAAAATCCCGGTTACATCCATTTATGTAATAGGGTGAAAAACAATCACTTTGTTTATTCAAAGTCCCAAATACGCAATGAGCTTAACATGGGTTTATCACAATTAATAGATTTTTTTTAGCATGTTCTGTTTGATTTAGTTATTTTTTTCATGAAAATTGTCAAAAGACTTTATAAAGTCATTTAGATCTTCTTTTTCTGAAACCAGTTTGGTTCTGGCATCATATTTGCTACTATTTATAGCCTTTTCTGCTATCTAAATAAAACCGCAATGTCCGAATATCCAGCGCAATTCAGCCTTATAGACGCTATGGGAAAACCGTGCCCGATGCCGCTATTAATGTTAAAGCGCGCACTAAAGGCCGGAAATCAGAAAACATTCCTGCTGAAATCATCTGATCCGCATAGCCAGACAGATGTCAGCCGCTATTGTCAGCTGCATCAGCTCAAGCTTGAATCTAAAAAAATTTCTGATACAGAGTTTCACTACTTAATTGAATCTTAAAAATTTTCAATTAAACTGTTGATCTTCACTTTCGTATACTTTTTTACATTTCTCTACCCAAATATCCATTATTTGCGGAGAGATTGGATTAAGATAAAACCTAGTTTAGGGTTATCCCGCACTTCAAGGAGAACACATGAGTGACAGCCGCAATCAGTTGATGCCCCTGTCATTATCGGCGCCAGGTGTCAACCTCGGTGCTTATATCAGCACTGTCAATCAGATTCCGATTTTAACGGCCGAACAAGAAAAAGAGTTGGCTGAACGCTATTACTATGACCAAGATTTAGATGCAGCGAAAATGCTGGTCATGTCGCACTTGCGTTTTGTAGTACATATTGCGCGTAGTTATGCCGGTTATGGTCTGCCACAAGGTGACCTGATTCAGGAAGGCAACTTGGGTCTGATGAAAGCTGTAAAACGTTTTGACCCGAATATGGGCGTACGTTTAGTGTCATTTGCCGTGCACTGGATCAAGGCGGAAATTCACGAATACGTGATCCGTAACTGGCGTATTGTGAAAATCGCCACTACTAAAGCGCAACGTAAACTGTTCTTTAATCTGCGCAGCCTGAAGAAATCATCGAAAAAGTTGACGCTCGCAGAAGCACAGTCTATTGCCAATGATTTAAATGTCACACCAGAACAAGTACTGGAAATGGAAGGCCGTCTGACGGCGTATGATGCGGCTTTTGATGCATCAAGCGATGACGATGATGAAGGTTCCACCCATGTGGCACCAGCGTTATATCTTGAAGATAATCGTTATGACCCGGCTCGTCTGATTGAAAATGAAGACTATGAGGAGCAAAGCACCTCTGCCCTGCATGAAGCCATGGATCAGCTAGATGATCGTTCACGTAATATCTTGCAGCGTCGCTGGCTAGATGACGAGAAATCGACCCTGCATGAGCTTGCAGCCGAATATAATGTTTCTGCGGAACGTATTCGTCAGCTGGAAAAAAATGCCATGGAAAAAATTAAAGTGGCGATGTCATCCAATTAACACCAAATTCTGTTACTGATTTACCTCGAAAAAGCCTTCTTTGATGAAGGCTTTTTTATGTCCGCATTTTGAATTTATGCTAAGGTTGAGCGCAAACTTTATCAGGAAGATCAATTCAAATGTGGATTGCGATTTCAGCACTTAATTTGGCACTTGCAGTCATGCTCGGTGCTTTTGGTGCACATGGTTTAAAAGCGCGGGCGACTGAAGCACAGCTCGGCTGGTGGCAAACGGCAACGGATTATTTTTTCTATCATGCCTTAGGACTACTGATTCTTTCTTTACTGGCGAAAGTCATCCCTGCATTGCCCATTCAATGGAGCTTCGGTCTGATTCAGGTCGGCATTTTACTGTTTTCTGGCTCACTGTATATCATGGCCTTAGGATTACCCCGCGGTTTAGGTGCTATTACGCCCATCGGCGGGGCTTTAATGATTGCCGGATGGTTAATTCTGGCCTGGAATGCTTTAAAATACGCCAGATAAGTTTGAACAACACTTAATCATGGAGGGTTGCTAGAATGATGATTTACATCAATGGCGAACAACAGGAAACTCACTGCAAGAATCTGCTGGAACTGATTCAGAGTATGGCGCTTGAGGGTAAGCGTTTTGCAGTTGAAGTCAATGAAATGATTATTCCTAAAAGCAGATTGGGCGATACGCCAATTTGCGATACAGACAAAATAGAAATTATTCACGCGGTCGGTGGCGGCTAATACTCGGGACAATTATGCAAGATTTATTACAGATTGGTTCACGCCAATTCCAGTCACGCCTTTTGGTAGGCACGGGCAAATACAAAGATTTAAATGAAACTCAGCAGGCCATTGAAACCAGTGGTGCAGAGATTGTCACTGTCGCTATTCGCCGTGTCAATATTGGCCAAGATCCTGACCAGCCGAACCTGCTGTCAGTCATTCCTCCGGAAAAATATACCATTTTGCCGAATACCGCAGGTTGCTTCGATGCAAATAGTGCCGTCCGCACCTGTATGCTGGCGCGTGAGTTGCTCGATGGCCACAATCTGGTCAAACTTGAAGTTTTAGGTGATGAAAAAACGCTTTATCCAAACGTGACTGAAACATTGAAAGCCGCTCGCACCTTGATTGACGATGGCTTTGAGATCATGGTTTATACCTCGGATGATCCGATCGTGGCGCAAGAGCTGGAAAGCATGGGCTGTGTCGCGATTATGCCACTGGGTAGCCTGATTGGTTCTGGTCTGGGCATTCTGAATCCACACACCCTGTCAATCATCAAGGAAAATGCCAAAGTCCCGGTTCTGGTCGATGCCGGTGTCGGTACAGCCAGTGATGCTGCGATTGCGATGGAACTGGGCTGTGACGGCGTACTCATGAATACAGCGATTGCGGCAGCGCAAAATCCGGTCTTGATGGCATCTGCGATGAAAAAAGCCGTTGAAGCAGGCCGAGAAGCTTTTCTTGCAGGCCGTATGCCGCGCAAGCGTATGGCCAATGCCAGCTCGCCGGAAACCGGCTATTTCTTTAAATAAATTTTCATCAACAAAAATAAAGGACTCAATTGAGTCCTTTATTTTTTCCAGTAATTAAGGAATCAGACCTTCATCACGCATGGCAATCTGTACAGACTGACGTTCTGCCACCTTATTACGGATATGAATAATATTTTTATATGGACTCAGATCATGCTCAATCTGGTTCGACCAGTTGGTCAAAACAAACAGATAAGCATCCGCAGGGCCAAAGTTATCATCCACCAGATAATCATTGTCCGATTCACCGATAGCTTTATCGATATAACTCAATAGACGATCAATCTCCGCATAGGCTTTTTTCTTTTCATCGTCGGATAACTTGCCACCGAAGAACACCGCATAGGCATCATGTAGTTCAGAGTTCAGATAACCTAACCATTCCAGCACTTTGGCACGTCCCATGCCCGATGGTGGGATCAAATCTTGTTTTGGATCGTGTTGAGCAAGAAACGGTAGAATTGCAACATTTTCTGTCAGGATCAGACCAGGGTTAATTTCTAACGCTGGTACATAGCCTTTAGGATTAACTTCGTAATAATCCGTACCTTTTTCTGTTTTATGTGTTTTTAAATCAACACGTTCCAAATCAAAATCGACATTAATTTCATTTAAAATAATATGTGCTGCCAGTGAGCAGGCACCTGGTGAATAGTAAAGCTTCATTTCTGATCCTTGTTATACACTTCTCAATGTTTTAAATCGCTTCTGACAAACTTTCAAGTGATCAAACCTGTAAATTGCAAAAAAGCGTAACTGTGATCTCAAGACAGTTACTCATTCAATATTCAGGATATTCCGGGCTTTTGCAAGTCAATCTTGTGTAGATTTTTATCTCTATCTGTTTAACATACACAGGTTTTCCAAATTTAGATGATATTTCGTGATTAGCCTGAAAAAAGAAGAATGGTTTTCCAATATCCGCACAGATGTATTGGCAGGTCTGGTGGTGGGACTTGCCCTGATTCCTGAATCAATTGCCTTCTCTGCCATTGCCGGTGTCGATCCGCAAGTCGGTTTATATGCCTCTTTCTGCATTGCAGTATCCATTGCCTTTTTTGGTGGCCGTCCTGCCATGATCTCTGCGACTACAGGCGCAATGGCACTTTTGATGATTACCTTGGTAAAAGAACATGGTTTGCAATATCTGTTGGCTGCCACAATTCTGACCGGCATCATTCAGGTCATTGCGGGTTATTTTAAAGTCGCTAAATTAATGCGCTTTGTATCGCAGGCGGTGGTATACGGATTTTTGAATGCCTTGGCGATCCTGATATTTGTGGCACAAATCCCGGAAATTAACAGGATGGATAGCACCGGTTATCTGTTTATTGCGATTGGTCTGGCGATTATATATATGTTTCCTTATATCCCTAAAATCGGTAAAGCCATTCCCTCACCTTTGATCTGTATTATCGTACTTAGCGGTTTAGCTCTCTTCTTGGGTGCAGATATGCGTACCGTCAGTGATTTGGGGCAATTTCCAGATACCTTGCCGGTGTTCCTGCTTCCCGAGATTCCACTCAATCTGGAAACCTTGCAAATTATCCTGCCTTATTCCTTTACCTTGGCGACTGTCGGTTTGCTGGAAAGCATGATGACCACTACGGTCATTGATGAAGTGACCGGAACTGAAGGTGACCGTCATCAGGAATGTCGTGGTCAGGGGATGGCCAACATTGTCAGCGGCTTTATGGGTGGGATGGCCGGTTGTGCCATGATCGGCCAGTCAATTATCAATGTGTCTTCAGGGGCACGTACCCGTTTATCGACCTTGGTCGCTGGCGTGTTTCTGCTCTGTCTCGTGGTTTTTTTGAAAGACTGGCTGGCTTATATCCCAATGGCAGCACTGGTTGCGATCATGATTATGGTGGCATTTACCACCTTTCAATGGGGAGCGATCAAACAGTTTGGCAAGCATCCACTGGAATTTAATATCGTGATGATTGCCGTGATTATTGTCGTGCTTGCCACTCATAATCTGGCACTCGGTGTATTTGTAGGCGTATTACTCTCTGCTCTGTTCCTTATTAATAAACTGGAAAAAAGTGTCCATGTCGAAACCTATTTAAAAGATGAATACTCACGTTGTTATGTGATTTCCGGTCAGATTTTCTTCAGCAGTACAGAAAAATTCTATCAGTTCTTTGATTTTAAAGAGGAGCTTGAACACGTGGAACTGGATCTGACCCACGCGCATATCTGGGATGTGACCTCAGTGAACATGTTGAATAATGTGATCCAGAAATTTAAAGCCCAAAATATAGACGTAACAGTGATCGGTTTAAATGAAGCCAGCAGTACACTGATTGACCGGTTTAGTAGCTGATGAACGGTGATTAATAAAAGAGCCTCAATTGGCTCTTTTATTTTATCTGGAATATCTCGCCAATTTTTATGGAGAAATACCGAGAAAAGTTTGACTTGCTCGGCTCAGGACTTAAAATACCGCATTCTGAATTTTTAGATTTGCCAAAGTTATGTCGAACGATCAATTAGACCAGCAAGTCGTGGAGCTGGAAAACTTAAGCGAGCACCGTGAAATCGTGACGTTTATGCGCCGCTCAATGCCGTTAAACACCTCTCAACGTACTGCGCTTGAACAATATGGTCACTTAATTTTGGAATATCCAGTGGGTGATTTGCGTCAGCACTTTGAACATCCAGAGCGCCCTTTGACTGTAGAAATCGGTTTTGGGATGGGCCGTTCACTGGTATTGATGGCCAAAGCCAATCCTGAGCGTAACTTTGTCGGGATTGAAGTGCATGTACCGGGTATTGCGCAATGCATTTACGAAGCAGGTGTTGAAGGCCTAACGAATTTACGTGTACTGGATGCAGATGCAATTCAGGTATTACGTGAAATGCCAGACAACAGTATCAATACTGTGCAATTGTACTTCCCTGATCCATGGCAGAAAAAGCGTCATTTTAAACGCCGTTTTGTTTCGCATGACCGTATGCCACTGGTGGAGCAAAAGCTGGAGCTTGGCGGAACTTTCCATGCTGCAACGGACTGGGAACCGTATGCAGAGTGGATGATTGAAGTATTGGAAGAACGTCCACGACTGGAAAATCTGGCGGGCAAAGGCAACAGCTACCCTCGTCCAGAATGGCGTCCGCAAACCAAGTTTGAACGTCGCGGGATTGAAGCCGGTCACAAGATTAATGATTTTATCTTCAAGAAAATTTCTTAATCCAAGATTCAAAAAAAGCGCTGATTAATCAGCGCTTTTTTATGGGAGAAATTTTGCAATCCACTTATATATAAAGACAAATGCACCCGAAATAACACTTAAGAAGAAAAATAGATTTTCATCTTTATACTATTTCCATTTTTTATTATTTTTTCTTTTCATTTTTCACCAAAATTAAAGAGGAAAAAGTATTGAGTATTTTATTTTAGACTAAAAAATCCGGCTCTTTTATTTTCGATGACGTTCTAGGATTTGCTGGCTCAACAACTGATAGACATTTTGCAAATCTTCCCGCTGCATATTAGCTAACATCTGCTGATGCATATTCAAGATATTCTGATCACCACGCATCGCTGGGCCGGTCTGCATTTGTTTGGGATCATTCTGCGTGGCTTTACTGGCGGTTTCCAGCATCAAGGGATACAACAAACTAAAATCGACCTGTTGTGCATCAACCACCTGCTTGCCCATGTCATAACAATAATTGGCAAAGTTACAGGCAAATACCGCTGCAAGATGCAAACTGAGACGTTGACTAGAATTATAAATATAAACACGATTGCTTAGGCTATTTGCCAGTTCTAATAATAGGATTTGGTCCTGTTCATTCTCCGCCTCAATAAATAGTGGCGTCTGCTGCCAATCAATCTGGCGTTCCAGACTAAAGGTCTGCAAAGGATAAAATACGCCTGCACGCACATGCACATTTTTCAGTAAATCGAGATGGGTACTGCCAGAGGTATGTACGATCAGGTTCTGCTGTAGATACGGATGAATCTGTTCAATGACGTTGGCAATCGACTGATCACTGACCGCGATAATGACCAGATCCACCTCATGATCCAGCTGTTCAGGCTGAGCGATTGCCTGAGCGTTGAATTGCTCAGCCAGTTGTTGTGATTTTTCTAGAGTTCGACTATAGATCTGTACGATCTCATGTTGTGCTGACAATACAAGGGCAAGATGATATGCCACTCGCCCTGCCCCAATCATACTGATCCGCATCTGCTGTTCTTCCTGATAAATTACGCACAGCATGCCAATAAATAAAGATTGAGGCAATTGGCCTTGAGGTTTCGAATAGACTTTAGAACTTACGCAGGGTCAGAATCTGTTCGCTTCGACCAAAAGGCCCGTGAACATCATGCAGAATTCCGCTGGTCAAGCCGATACCATCTTCACCATATTGCTGCACCACTTCCAGTCCCAGCGATTTACCCTGTGGCAGACGGTGCATATGAATCTGCAGGTCCAGATTCGGAAATCCCCAACCGGAATTCGGGTCCTGACGTGGCACAATGCCATTGGCCGTATCGACCATACCGAGCAAACGACTAAAGTCTGTCGTCGGTTGACCTTCTACCATGTCCAGCGAATTTCTTAGCCAGACAATGCCCTTGCCTGCACGATGGTCAGCATGTGCCCGGGTTTCAATACTCTGGATATAACCGCCCGGCCAGCAGCGCATACCCTCCCAAACCGGTAAATATTCTGGACTTTCGATCGGAAAATCTTCCACTCCAGCAATGGCCGTGGTATTTGAAGTTAGCATTCTCCACGCGCGTGCCACGATACAGGTTTTACCATTGGCACACATTTCAGCTTCAACCAGTTCAATGGTTTTACCCGGACGGATCATGCGTGTGGTAATCGAAAATTCACCAAAGGCTATCAGGCCAAAAATATCCAGCCCGACCCGACCAATACGCATGTCAGCACGTGGCTGAAACTGTTCCAGTTCGACGCATAGAATACCGGTGGCTGGCGCCATGTGCTGCTCATGCGGATTCCATGCACCTTGTGCATGAAGGTTGGAACGGTAATAAGCAGTAGTACTGCCATCTGCATGCTGTTCGCGCTGAATAAAACTGTAATATGCCGACATTGTTTTAATACTTCCCTGAATATTCTCTTAAACTTTAGAATTTGCAAAAAGTTCTTTGATCTTTATTTTCGTATCAAAAAGCCATGATAATTCATGATTTGACAATAAATCTTGCACTGTTTAAATCCGACTTTGGTTAAAAGCGCTTTAAAATTTTGTGCAGATAACAAGTGAAAATCCTGCTCCAAGCGTTCAACCATCTTGTTACTTTGCACCACGCTTAACCCTGTCTGTTGTGCCAGCTTCTGCATAATTTTGATGTCTTGCTGATCTTCGGGTTGCATCAGGTCATAGGTCAATGCAAGACCATTGGTTTTAAGACACTGCTGGATAGCCTGAAAAAATCCGTTTTTTTCGGAATTTGAAATGAAATGTGCCACCAGAATGGCTAACGCAGCATCAAACGTATCTGGCTGATTCAAATCTTGAATCGTACTTTGGACGAATTTCACCCTTTGTCGATCCATAGAATTCAAATTTTTTCTGGCCTGTTCCAGCATAGCTGCTGATGGATCAATTGCAGTAAAGGTCCAGTCTGGATGTTGCTCTAATAAATACGACAATTCATAACCTGTTCCGCAACCCACTATTAATATATGTGCGGTTTCTGGGAGTTCAGTGCTGAGAATTGCTTCAATCTGCTGATGCACCAGTTCATAACCGGGAATCAGTTTACGGATATGATCGTCATAACTGACGACCACGACTTCACTGTGAAAGTTTTTTGCCATATTTTTACTCTAAATCTATGCACGAATCTAAAACTCAGGCGGGTATTTAGATAGATTGAATATTTAAATCTTGTAGCTTGATCTTATTTACTGTTTTCTTGAAATTTGATCATAGACCCGGCGACATGGATGTCGCCATTTTGCTGAGGGACATGGAAGTCCCTTCAGCAAAATAAAGGGATTTTGCTTACTTTTGGCCCATCAAAAGTAAGAAAAGCCTAAACATTGATATCGAAACCGTTATACAAATGGAGGCAATGCATGCATTAAATACTGCTTTGCCCCATTTAAGAATCACATCAATACAATTTAAGCAATCTCTTTCAAGTTCAGCTCTTCACGCATAAATTCACGCAATTTGAACTTCTGCGCCTTACCGGAAGCCGTCATTGGAAATTCCTGGAAGAAACGCACATAACGTGGCACTTTATTGTGAGAAATATGCTCCTTACAATACTGACGGATAGTTTCCTCAGTACACGGATCATTTTCATGCAGGATGATGCAAGCACAAAGTTCCTCACCATATTTATGGTCTGGCACACCGATCACCTGTACATCTGAAACGGCAGGATGGGTATAAAGGAAATCTTCGATTTCTTTCGGGAACAGGTTTTCTCCGCCACGAATGACGACATCCTTGATTCGACCCTTGATTTTCACAAAGCCTTCATCATCCATTTCAGCGATATCACCGGTATGCATCCAGCGTGCAGCATCAATCACTTCCTGAGTTTTGTCCTGGTCTTCCCAGTAACCGAGCATGACGGAATAACCGCGTACACATAGCTCGCCCAATTGACCGCGTGGCACCACCTTGCCATTTTCATCGACAATTTTAACTTCCAGATGCGGATGTACCCGGCCAACCGTACTAACACGTCGCTCGACACTGTCTGCCGTTGAGCTTTGTGCACTCACTGGCGCAGTTTCGGTCATGCCATAACAAATCGTGATTTCAGACATATGCATGCGTTCAATCACGCGCTGCATAATTTCCTGCGGACATGGACTACCCGCCATAATCCCGGTACGCAGACTGGACAGGTCAAATTCGTCAAACTGTTCATGCTCAAGAATAGCGATAAACATGGTTGGCACACCATAAGCCGCGGTACATTTTTCCTGCTGAATGGCTTTCAAGGTTTCCAGCGGATTAAATACAGCTGATGGATAGATCATGGCAGAACCATGCGTAATACAGGCCAGATTACCCATCACCATACCAAAGCAGTGAAATAAAGGAACTGAAATACAGACGCGGTCTTCTGGACCTAAATGAATCGCTTCACCGACAAAGTACCCGTTATTTAAAATATTATTATGGGTCAGCATGGTGCCTTTCGGATTGCCCGTAGTGCCCGAAGTAAACTGGATATTAATCGTTTCATCGAACTGCAATTCACTGGAGATCTGTTGCAGTTGTTCCAGCTCTTGGGCGCTTGGCGAGCTTAGTAAATCCTGAAAACGGTGGATACCGGTATGCTGCTGATCATCAATTTTAATCACATGCTTTAAATGCGGCAAGCGCTCTGCATTGAGGAATTTACTTTCAGTCTGCATCAGCTCAGGTGCAATTTTAGTCAGAATTTCCTGATAGTCCGTCGTCTTAAACTGCGCTGCAATCACCAGTCCCTTACAGGAGACCTTGTTTAGCACATATTCAAGCTCATTGCTTTTATAGGCCGGATTCAGGTTCACCAGAATAATGCCTGCCTTGAAGGCCGCAAACTGGGTAATGGTCCATTCCACACAGTTCGGCGACCAGATTGCCAGACGGTCACCTTTTTGCATACCCAGTTTCAGCAGCTGACAGGCAAAGGCATTGACCTGATCCTGTAGCTGCCGGTAACTGAGGCGTATGTTCTGATGCAAACTCACTACCGCATCACGTTCTGCATACTGCTCGCAAGCCTGATCAAATTTTTCACCAATCGTCATGCCCAATAAAGGCTGGCTGCTGGTTCCATAGGCATAGCTTAACCGTACTTGTGTCATTGAATCGATCTCCTTGATTCTTTGTAATTCTGATTTTCAACTTTACTAATTGTTTTATGACCACGACGACCTTGTCTGTGTACCGGTTTTTTGTGTGTTTATGCTTGTAAATTTTCCTCCTGCCCACGTACTGCGTTGACACAAAAATCGGCAATCTGTTTGACAAAGTGATCCTTATACTTCTGATCAAACATGACATTTCGGGACGGATTTAAAGGTTCAATCACGACAAAGGTCATGGCACCAACCACACCTAATGCTGCCGTATTCAAATCTTCAAATTCGAATTCTCCATTGACCTTTCCTTCGGCCAGAATTTCCTTAATGCTCTGCTTGAGCAGCTGCTTACTGCGAAAACGCTCATGTTCCATTTCCGGATCGACCGGTTCGAACATCAGTGAATACGCCAATTGGGGGCTATTCATGGCACGCTTGACAAAAGTTGTAACAGATTTTTGCAATTTCAGTTTTGGCGATAAATCTGACTCGGCAATATGGTTCAGAATTCCGACTTCATGCTGAATCGCGGCCGACAAAACCTCAATTAAAATCTGGCTTTTGCTTTCGAAATATCGATAGACCAGCCCTGTAGAAACGCCTGCGCGTTCTGCAATCGCCTGAATCGATGCCTCCTTCAAGCCCCCTTGAATAATCAGTTCACGAGCAGATTCCAAAATCGACAGGCGATTTTGTTCCATTCGTTCCTGCATCAATGATGATCTTTTATAACTCATAAAATTAATCTCAACAAGATAAAATGAATTGTAAATCATTTTGTGAATATAGATTCACTTTTTTATTTTTTCGTTGTATGTTAAAACCACAAGCACAACAACAATGCTTTTTTGGACACAACAAATATAACCTCAGGATGGATGAAGAATGAATTTACAAAGCTTGGATTTCGGTTTGGATGAAACTCTAATAGCGCTTCGTGATTCAGTGGCCGCATTTTGCGCCAAAGAAATTACCCCGATTGCTCAACAGGTTGACCGTGACAACGAGTTCCCTGCTCACCTTTGGAAAAAATTTGGCGAGATGGGCCTGCTCGGGCTGACAGTCAGTGAGGAATATGGCGGTTCAAATTTTGGTTATCTGGCGCACATCATTGCCATGCAGGAAATTTCCCGTGCTTCTGCATCCATTGGGCTGTCCTATGGCGCACATTCTAACCTATGTGTAAACCAAATTAAGCGAAATGGTACTGAAGAACAGAAACAGCGTTATCTGCCTAAACTGATTTCAGGTGAATATGTCGGTGCCTTGGCAATGTCTGAACCGAATGCAGGCTCGGATGTGGTGAGCATGAAACTGAAAGCAGAAGACAAAGGCGATCACTACCTGTTGAATGGTTCAAAAATGTGGATCACTAACGGCGGTGATGCCGATGTACTCGTCGTCTATGCCAAAACCGATTTACAAGCTGGCGCCAAAGGCATGACCGCCTTCCTGGTTGAGAAAAATATGCCAGGTTTTAGTCACGGCACCCATTTAGACAAACTGGGCATGCGTGGTTCCAATACTTATCCCCTATTTTTTGACAATGTCGAAGTTCCGAAAGAAAACGTGCTTGGCGGTGTCGGCAATGGCACCAAGGTCTTGATGAGTGGTCTGGACTATGAGCGTGCTGTATTGAGTGCTGGCCCACTGGGGATTATGGATGCCTGTATGGATACCGTGATTCCATATATTCATGACCGTAAACAGTTTGGTCAGGCGCTGGGCGAATTCCAGTTAATGCAAGGCAAAATTGCCGACATGTATTCGACCTGGCTAGCCTGTAAGGCACTGGTTTATGCGGTCGGTGCTGAATGTGACAAAGCTGAGCATAGCCGTAGCCTGCGTAAAGATGCTGCCAGTGCCATTTTATATGCTGCTGAAAAAGCGACCTGGATGGCAGGAGAAACCATTCAGACTTTAGGTGGTAACGGTTATATCAACGAATTTGCTGCCGGCCGTTTATGGCGTGATGCCAAACTGTATGAAATTGGCGCCGGTACTTCAGAAATCCGCCGCATGCTGATTGGCCGTGAACTTTTCAACGAAACAGCCTAAACCTTAACACTTAGAATAAAACAAGGATGTTCGTCATGAATCAGTTATCGAGCAAAATCAATATACGTAGTGAAGAGTTTAAAACCAACCAGACTGCCATGCTGCAACTGGTGGATGACCTGAAACAGAAAGTTGAAAAGATTGCCCTCGGTGGCGGCGAAACTGCCCGCCAAAAACATTTAGATCGCGGCAAGCTGTTACCACGTGAACGGATTAATCACCTGATTGATCCAGGAACCGCTTTTCTGGAAATTGGTCAGCTGGCTGCCTATCAGGTTTATCAGGATGATGTGCCTGCCGCAGGTGTGGTCGCTGGTGTTGGTCAGGTCAACGGTGTGACCTGCATGATCATCGCCAATGATGCTACGGTGAAAGGCGGTACTTATTATCCATTGACAGTGAAAAAGCATTTACGTGCCCAGGAAATTGCCGAACAGAACCATCTGACCTGTATCTATCTGGTGGATTCAGGCGGTGCATATTTGCCTTTACAGGATGAAGTATTTCCAGACCGCGATCACTTCGGCCGTATTTTCTACAATCAGGCACGTATGTCGAGCCAAGGTATCGCTCAGATTGCAGTGGTGATGGGTAGCTGTACTGCCGGTGGTGCTTATGTTCCTGCCATGTCAGATGAAACCATTATTGTCCGCAATCAGGGCACGATCTTCCTCGGCGGCCCTCCTCTGGTTAAGGCAGCTACTGGTGAAGTGGTGTCTAGTGAGGATCTCGGTGGTGGTGATGTGCATACCCGTTTGTCTGGCGTGGCTGATCATCTGGCAGAAAATGATGAACATGCGCTTGCGATTGCCCGCAATATCGTGGCGAATCTGAACAAAAAGCCAAACACGACCGCGGATGAAATCGAAGCGCCGCTGTTTGACAGTTCGGAACTGTACGGCATTGTGCCGAGTGACGCGCGCAAGCCTTTTGATATCCGTGAAGTGATAGCGCGTATTGTCGATGGCTCACGTTTTGACGAGTTCAAGGCACGTTTCGGCACTACCCTGGTGACCGGTTTTGCCAAGCTCTATGGCATGCCGGTCGGGATTATTGCCAATAATGGCATTCTATTTTCCGAGTCTGCCCAAAAAGGCGCACATTTTATTGAACTGTGTACCCAGCGCAATATTCCGCTGATTTTCCTGCAAAATATTACCGGCTTTATGGTCGGCCGCCAGTATGAAAATGAAGGCATTGCCAAAAATGGTGCTAAGCTGGTGATGGCCGTCGCCAATGCCAATGTACCGAAACTGACTCTAGTGATTGGCGGTTCTTTTGGTGCAGGCAACTATGGTATGTGTGGACGCGCTTACTCGCCACGCTTTATGTGGACCTGGCCAAACTCGCGTATTTCAGTGATGGGCGGTGAACAGGCCTCCAGCGTCTTGTCGACCTTAAAACGTGACCAGATTGAGCAAAAAGGCGGAACTTGGTCAGCTGAAGAAGAAGACCAGTTTAAACAACCAATCCGTGACCAATACGAACGCCAAGGCCACCCTTATTATGCGTCTTCGCGTTTATGGGATGATGGTGTGATTGATCCAGCGCAATCGCGTGAAGTCTTGGCCTTGAGTCTGGCTGCGGCACTGAATGCGCCAATCCAGCCAACCAAATTCGGCGTGTTCCGCATGTAAGAGGTGACAAAATGACATATCAATTTTTACAGCTCGAACAGCAGAATCAGGTGGCAACGGTTTGGATTAACCGTGCTGAACTGCACAATGCCTTTAATACTCAAGTCATTGAAGAACTGCATGCTTGCTTCCAGTCTTTAAATAACCGTGATGATGTACGCGTGGTGATTCTGGCGGGTCGTGGCAAAAGCTTCTCTGCGGGTGCGGATCTGAACTGGATGAAACAGGCCGGTCAGGCATCACAGGCAGACAATGAGGCGGATGCGCTCAAACTGGCAAAAATGCTGCAAAGTCTGGCGACCTTAAAACAGCCAACCATTGCCCGGGTACACGGCATTGCCTTTGGTGGCGGCATGGGGCTGGCCTCAGCCTGTGATATTTGTGTGGCCAGTACAGATGCCAAGTTTGCCACTTCCGAGGTTCGCTTAGGTCTGGCACCTTCGACCATCAGCCCGTATGTAATTCGTGCAATTGGTACACGTCAAGCTTCACGTTATTTCCTGACCGCCGAGCGGATTACTGCTGAACAGGCCAAAAGCATTGGTCTTGCGCATGAAGTTACTACACCAGAACAGCTCGACAGCAAAATTGATGAAATTGTAGAAGCACTTTTACTGGGTGGTCCTGCTGCACAGAGCGCATCGAAACAGTTGATTCAACTGGTTGACCAACAGGTTTTGACCGAAGATTTACTGCTTAAAACAGCACAGCATATTGCCCATATTCGCCAGGGAGATGAGGCGAAAAATGGACTGAATGCATTTTTGAACAAACAAAGCCCGGCCTGGATCAAGACCACGGCATAACAACAAGAAGGATCCTACGATGTTTGAAAAGATTTTAATTGCCAACCGTGGTGAAATTGCCTGCCGTGTGATTCGTACAGCGAAGAAATTAGGTATTGCTACTGTTGCCGTCTACTCCGATGCCGATGCACTATCACAACATGTCAAACTGGCCGATGAAGCGATCTATATTGGTGAATCGCCAGCTGCACAAAGTTATTTACAGATTGATCACATTATTCAGGCAGCCAAAAGCACTGGTGCTCAGGCCATTCATCCAGGTTATGGTTTCCTGTCTGAAAATGACCAATTTGCCCTGGCCTGTCAGGATAACAACATTGTTTTCATTGGCCCACCAGTAGATGCGATCTTAGCAATGGGTCTGAAAGCGACCTCTAAAGCCTTAATGGAAAAAGCTGGTGTACCTTTAACCCCCGGCTATCATGGGACCAATCAGGATGCCGATTTCTTGAAACAACAAGCTGACAGTATTGGCTATCCAGTACTGATCAAAGCCAGTGCTGGCGGTGGTGGTAAAGGCATGCGTCTGGTGGAACGCAGCGAAGATTTTCTTAGCTCGCTTGCTTCATGTAAGAGTGAAGCACGTTCAAGTTTTGGCAATGAAGACGTTCTGATTGAACGTTATGTGATTCAGCCACGTCATATTGAAGTGCAAGTTTTTGGCGATACACATGGCAACTATGTACATCTGTTTGAGCGTGATTGTTCGGTACAACGTCGCCACCAGAAAGTGCTAGAAGAAGCGCCTGCACCAAAAATGCCGGAAGACAAACTTGAGGCAATGCGTCAGGCGGCAATCGATGCTGCGCGTGCAGTAAATTATGTCGGTGCCGGTACAGTCGAGTTTATCGTGGAGCAAGACGGCACAGCTTACTTCATGGAAATGAACACCCGTCTTCAGGTTGAACATCCGGTCACTGAAATGATTACCGGACAGGATCTGGTGGAATGGCAACTGCGCGTGGCTTTTGGTGAGCCTTTACCAAAGCAGCAGTATGAATTACAGATTCATGGACATGCACTCGAAGCCCGTGTCTATGCCGAAGAACCGGAAAAAGGCTTTATTCCTGCGATTGGTCAGATCAGCTACCTGCATTATCCGGAGCAAAGTGACTGTGTACGTGTCGATAGCGGTATTGTCGAGGGCGACGAGATCAGCACTTATTATGATCCGATGATTGCCAAACTGATTGTCTGGGGCAAAAACCGTGAAGCAGCCCTAACCCAGATGCACCATGCACTGGGTCAGTTCCATGTCGATGGTCTGGGTAACAATATTGCTTTTCTAGATCGCCTAGTGCTGTGTGACTCGTTTAAAAATGCACATTTAGATACCGGCCTGATTCAACGTGAAGAAGAATTTCTGCTCAAACCTTCTGCGGATATCCGTGCCGAACTGGTAGTTAGTGCCGCACTGATTGAGCTCCTGGCACGTCAAGCACAGAATCCCGCTCCAAGCAATCCGGTATGGCAGCAGCAAGCATTCTGGCGCCTAAACCAGCAAAATAGCCATACAGTGCAATTACAACACAATGGCATCAACCTGAAAGTTCAGTTCCGCACTCAGGATCAAGGCTTTGTCGCCAGCTATAACGGTCAGCAAATTAAAATTCAGGGTCAGCTCGTCGATGCCCATACTTTAGCGTTACAACTGGCGGGTAAACAGCAAAAACTGGCTTTTAGCCAGACTGAGCAAGGCATTACCCTATTCCAGAATGGTCAAAGCTATAAGTTCAATTACCTGAAGTCTGATTTTAATAATCAGGATGAACAAGGCACGGAAAATAACCTGATCGCGCCAATGCCAGGCGTCATTACCCAGGTGCTCGTGGCAGCCAATGACAAAGTCAAAAAAGATGATGTGCTGATGACGCTGGAAGCCATGAAGATCGAATACTCGATTCGCGCACCGCATGACGGCATCATCGCAAGCTCATATTTCCAGAAGGGTGATCAGGTTAAAGCCGGTGATGAACTGGTCGAGTTCCAGCCGCTGGCGGAGGAAGTGGCATGACGAATTTTGTCAAAATCGTAGAAGTCGGGCCACGCGATGGCCTGCAAAATGAAAAAACACCTTTGACATTGGATGACCGGAAAAACCTGATTTTGGACCTGATGAAAACCGGTCTACAGTCCATCGAAGTCGGCTCCTGCGTTTCAGCCAAATGGGTACCGCAAATGGCAGACAGTGATGTGCTCTTTGCCAGCCTACCCCAAGATCCGAATATTCAGTTCAGTCTGCTGACCCCAAATCTGAAAGGTTTTGAATCGGCACTGGCTGTGGGTTGCAAAGAAGTCGCGGTATTTACCGCTGCTTCTGAAAGCTTTACCCGCAAGAACATCAACTGCTCGATTGATGAAAGCTTCGAGAAGTTTGCCGATGTCATGGCAGCAGCCAAAGCCAATGATATTAAGGTGCGCGGCTATGTCTCCTGCATGGTGGACTGTCCTTATGAAGGTGCTATTGATCCGAAGCAGGTGGTGAAAGTCACCCAGCGTTTGCTGGAGATGGGCTGCTATGAAGTGTCATTGGGTGAAACCATTGGCACAGCAACACCGGATCGGGTGAAAAATGTCTGGGATGCTTGTCTGGCTGAACTTGATGCCAAAGTGTTGGCGGGACATTTCCATAATACCTACGGCATGGCAATCGCCAATATTTACCAGTCTTTACTTCAAGGCATTCGGGTCTTTGATTCCTCCATTGCCGGCTTAGGTGGCTGCCCTTATGCCAAAGGCGCTTCAGGCAATGTTTCAACTGAAGACCTGTATTACCTGCTCTCGAATATGGGCTTTCAAACCGGTATTCAGCTAGACGCCCTGATGCAGGCCAGCCGTAATATCAGTGAAGTCTTGCAGCGCAACAATCCATCCAATTATGCCAATGCCTATTGGCAAAAAGCCTGTGCTTGAAAATAAACTTGCTTGAGCAAAATGCTCTTAAGCAAACCATAAGGATATAAGCAGCAGATTGAAGTCTGCTACAACAATAATAGAGGTGACAAGATGTCAAACAAGGTTTATGACAGCGCTCAATCCGCCTTAAAGGATGTGGTGCAAGATGGTCATACCCTGGCCGTTGGTGGTTTTGGCCTATGTGGTATTCCGGAAGCTTTGATCGCAGCTTTAAAAGAAACAGGTGCTAAGCAACTCACCTGTATTTCCAACAATGCCGGCGTAGACGGCTTCGGTCTCGGACTTCTGCTGGAAACCAAACAGATTAAAAAAATGATTTCCTCTTATGTCGGTGAAAATAAGGAATTCGAACGTCAATATTTAAATGGCGAACTGGAAGTTGAACTTACTCCACAAGGGACTTTGGCAGAAAAATTACGTGCTGGCGGTGCCGGTATTCCGGCTTTTTATACGGCGACGGGTGTCGGAACCGTGATTGCTGAAGGTAAGGATGAACGTGAATTTAAGGGCAAGAAATATATCCTGGAAGAGTCTTTAACTGCTGATGTCGCCTTGGTTAAAGCCTATAAGGCCGATAAAGCTGGCAACCTGATTTTCCGTAAAACCGCCCAGAACTTTAATCCGGTCTGTGCCATGGCCGGCAAAATTACCATTGCTGAAGTCGAAGAGATTGTCGAAATTGGCGTGCTGGATCCGGACGAAATCCATCTTCCGGGAATTTATGTGAACCGGATAGTCCTGAATGCTCAACCGGAAAAACGTATTGAACAGATGACTTTAAAGGCGGAGGCTTGATCATGGCTTGGACACGTAATGAAATGGCGCAGCGCGCGGCACAAGAGCTTGAAGATGGTTTCTACGTCAATCTAGGGATTGGCCTGCCGACGCTAGTCGCGAACTATATTCCGGAAAATATCAATGTCTGGCTGCAGTCGGAAAATGGCCTGCTGGGGATTGGCGAATTTCCAACCGAGGAGACAGTGGATGCCGACCTGATCAATGCCGGTAAACAGACGGTTACCGCGCGTAAAGGTGCTTCATTTTTCTCAAGTGCCGACTCCTTTGCCATGATCCGTGGCGGTCATGTCAATATTGCCATTCTGGGTGCTATGGAAGTGTCCGAAACTGGTGATCTGGCCAACTGGATGATTCCAGGCAAAAAGGTCAAAGGCATGGGCGGTGCCATGGATCTGGTCGCGGGTGTACAAAAGGTCGTGGTCTTGATGGAACACTGCGCCAAAGATGGTACACCGAAAATTGTACCGCAATGTAGCCTGCCCCTTACCGGCCAAGCTGTGGTGAACCGGATTATTACCGATCTCGGTGTACTGGATGTTACTCCTGATGGAATTCGACTGGTTGAACTGGCACCAGAGGTAAGTTTTGAAGAGATTCAAAAAGTCACGGGGGTAGCGCTACTACGTAACGCTGCCTGATCCAGCCAGCCCTTAAGAATGAAGCATCTTAAGGGCTTTTTTATATATAGCTGTTTCATTTCAAAATAATAATCGCAGAATAAATGGATTTTAACCATGCAAACTCAACAAAATATTTTGCAGCGCTTCGCCTTGCGCGTCAGCGACTGGTCTGAAAAATGGTTTCCGGATTCTTATATTTTTGCCCTGCTTGGCGTCATCATTGTGGCGATTGCCGCCATCGGAATTGGTGCACCCGCACAGGATGTCGCGATTTCCTTTGGAGACGGCTTCTGGAGCCTGATCCCCTTTACCTTGCAGATGTGCATGCTGATCGTGGTCGGTTATGTGGTTTCCGTATCTAAGCCTGTCCAGCTTCTGATCCAGAAAATGGCGCGCCTGCCACATTCCGGTCGTGGTGCGATTGTCCTGGTCGCCACGGTCAGCCTGTTAATTTCTCTGATTAATTGGGCCATGAGTACTGTACTGACTGCACTTCTAGTAATTGCACTGGCACAGCGTAAAGAGCTGAACATGGATTACCGCGCTGCTGCGGCTGCTGCGATTATCGGAATGGGTGCGACCTGGGCGCTGGGCATCAGTTCTTCTGCTGCACAGTTACAGGCCAATAAAAGCAGTTTACCCGAACCGATCTATAATCTGACGGGCGTGATTCCATTTACTGAGACTATTTTCTTGCCACAGTCTATGATCATGACGGCGGTACTGATTGTAGCTTCAATTGCAATTGCTTACTGGTCAGCTCCTAAAGGCTCTGACATTAAAACCATTGAACACTTCCCGATTCAGATTGAAGAAGAAAAAACGGAAGTATCTGCCGAAAAAAGACCGGGGGATTGGCTGGAAAATTCACCCATTTTAAGCATTCTGATTGTGATTCTGGGCGCAGTCTGGATGTTTAACGAATTTTCCAAAAGCAATCCGATTCTGGCCATTTCCAGCTTAAATACCTATAACTTTATCTTTCTGATTTTGGGCGTGGCCTTGCACGGTACACCACGAAATTTTCTGAATGCAGTTTCAAAGGCCGTTCCGGCTATTTCAGGGGTACTGATCCAGTTTCCACTGTATGGCAGTATTGCCTTTATGATGACCAATGCGCTAAACCCGGCCGATCTGTCCTTGTCACATTACATTGCCGAGTTCTTTGTTTCCATTGCCTCACAGGAAACCTTTGCCATTGTGATGGGCTTATACTCGGCGATTCTGGGTTTCTTTATTCCATCCGGTGGAGGCAAATGGATTATCGAAGCACCCTATGTGATGCAGGCTGCGCATGACCTGAAAGTGCATCTGGGCTGGTCGGTGCAGATTTATAATGCGGCAGAAGCCTTGCCCAACCTGATTAATCCATTCTTTATGTTGCCGATGTTGGGTATCCTGAAACTGAAAGCTAAAGATGTGATTGGATTCACGGTGACCCAGCTGATTTTCCATCTGCCTTTGGTACTGTTCCTGCTCTGGTTCCTAGGAAGAACGCTGACCTACAGCCCGCCGGTATTTTCTTAATTCAAAACAATAAAAAAGGACGAAAATTCGTCCTTTTTTATTTAGGCCGCTCTCTTAATTTCCTGTCTTCTCAACTACACCTTCATCATCTACTTCACGAACAATTCCCGTTTCGGTATTCACGACCTCAAAGGTCACGCGACGGTTCTGAAACTGTCCGGCAGGTGTGGCATTGGGTTCAACCGGCTGATCCTCTCCCATGCCAACTGCCTGTAACTGTGCAGGATTGACCCCTTTTCCAACGAGATAACTGGTAATCGCTTGAGCTCGTTGCACAGACAGCACCTTATTTTCTGCTTCACTACCCTGAGCATCGGCATGTCCTGTAACCTTCAGAATGACATGCGGTGCTCGTTGCAATAATGCAGCAGCCTGATCCAGCACCAATTTATTGACCTCGGGAACTTCAGTCGATGCCGTATCAAAATTAATGATCTGTAAATTCAGTGCAGTCGCCACATCCAGCGCTTTAACATTATCGGTCTTGATACTGGCCAAGGCTTGTTCTGCCTCACTATTGGCGGTATTAATCACGTCACTTCTATTGAGCGGCTGCTGGGTCACCACTGTGACATTTTTGGCCAGACTACGAATTTGTGCTGCCAGACGCTCGGCTTCTGCATTGGTTGCTGCACGCACTGAAACCTGATTGCCAATCCAGTCGAGTGACACATTTGGCATTCCCTGGATTGTCCTCAACACAGTAGGAATAGTATCCTGATCGGTAAATTCTGAATGATAAACCTCACTGCTCAGCGCACCACAACCAATATTATAATTAAAGATCTGTTTGATCTCATTTTGTAGAATTTCCATATACTGCGGATTATTCAGCTGTAATTGGCAACTGACAATTTCTCCATCACTGCCGGTACTTAATCGCAAGGATGCAGGCTGAACTGCGGCAACTTCGCTCGTTGCCTGGGTATTTGAATCTTCAACATCATCCTGCATGCAACTACGAACCAAAAACAGGATCAAACCCGCCAGGATCAGAAAAATAATAAACGGCCATAAAAAGCCGGTTTTTCTCTCTTCCTGAACGATGATGGTCTGCTCCGCCAATACAGGTTCCTGATTAAAATTCTGCCCTGCCAAGGGTGAAACTCCAAGCGCTGCCAGAATAGGGCCAGCCCAAACGGGTAATGCGCGCTGAATCGAATCGGCATGAGTTTCGAGCAAATGGCTAATCGCTTCCGGACTTGAAGCACCCGCTTCAGTCTGTAAAGAATTCATGGTCGGTACAATTGACCGGTTCAAGGTATGTTCTATTTCGTCTTGCGGTGCACTCTGATCCACTTGATCGAGAAACTGCTGCTTGAGTGCCGGGTTTGCATTAAATAATTCATGGATTTTTGGATTGAGTTGCTGACCAATATTTTCAATCCAGGCGGGACGTGCACGCAATATACTTAAAAAGATGGGATAGAATTGAGCCAAAGCTTGATCTTTGGCAAATAAATGCTCGGTTTCACCTTGAAGCACAATCGCCGTAACATCGCTTTTTAAGCGTTCTATAAAGTCTATATTCATAATCGTCACCATTCTTTTGATTTTTCTAATGTTTAATATTTAATCAGTGTAACGATCCCCATTTTTTGAAAATGTAAATAATTGTATGAATATCATAAAGTTTCACTGTTTTTGTTGAGTACTCATTTTACAGATAGAGAATTTATATAAATAAAAAAGCCAGCCGAAGCTGACTTTTATAAAATTGGGATCACTTAAGCAGCAAAAGTTTGAACAACTTTACCCAGCACTTTTTGATTAATTAGCGGGGTATTTTTACCTTGTGACACGATGCTTTCTTTATTCAGGGTCCATTCCAGTTCCGGATCTAGCAGCACCCAGCCTGATTCATTTATCCATCGATCTGCCATTTGCGCAACACTAGCCGGAGCTAAGGTCACTTTTTCCACCCATTCCAGTGGAGTCAACAACCCCTCACGAATCAGTTGCAGACCAAAAGGCACATAGGTATCAAAAGCAGTGAAACCTGGCTGCGTTTCAGCAAACGGCGCCATTTTCGCAGAGCTGCTCAGCGGTTCATGATGAGTACAAATCGCATCAATCACGCCTGATTTCACACCTTGGCGTAATAATTCTTTATCGTGTTCAGAACGAAGTGGCGGACGCACATGTGCCAGTGAATTAAAACCATCAATCAAATGATCGGTCAGATGTAACTGATGCATGGCCACATCACAGGTCACCGGTAAGCCTTTTTCCTTGGCAATACGAATGAGTTCCACCGAAGCGCCACAAGACAACAGACCAAAGTGTGCTCGCACTTTGGTTGATTCAATCATCAGTAGATATTTGGCAATTGCCACGGTTTCAGCCAGTGCAGGAATCATCGGCAAGCCCTGACGTGAAGCAATAAAGCCTTCATGCACACAGCCGTCTTTGGCGATTTGTGGTTCTTCTGCATAGAACACCACCGTCAGGTCTAAACCTGCAGCATATTCAAGGGTACGAAGTACCACATCATCATTGGCAAACGGCGCACTGGCATTGGAAACCGCAGTACAACCGCCCTTTTTCAAGCCCGCCATATTTGCCGGTTGTTGACCATTTAAGCCTTGGGTTTGCGCACCAATCACTTGAAGATAGATCCCACCATCCAGCATGGCTTTTTCGACCAGACCGTGAATCAGCGCACCATTATCTTGTACGATTGGCTTTGAATCGGGTGGCGTAAATACGTGCAAAATGCCATTTTCACGTGCCGCTTTTCCTTCAGACTTAAGCGTACCGTGTTGCTGTTGACCCGGTTCACGTAAACGCGCACACAAATCGACCATGGTTGGCATTAACCATTTACCTTGACCATCTATCGTTTCAGAGACATCTGCTGTTTCTGCAACGAATTTTCCATTTTCCAGATACACGGTCTGGATAGAATTAGTGTTTTGGATCGGATCAAGAACACGGACATTTTCAATTTTTACAATAGTCATGACTTATTCCTTAACCCGCAATCGCTTCAATCAAACCTTGTTCTTGTAACTGGCCTTGCATCGATAAAGCCAACACCGCCATACGCACTGCAATGCCATTGGTCACCTGCTTCAAAATCACAGATTGTGGACCATCCGCAATACTTGAGTCGATTTCAACGCCGCGGTTCATTGGTCCCGGATGCATCACAATACAATCCGGTTTGGCCATGGCAAGACGTTCTTTATTCAAGCCATACATTTTGTAGAACTCAGCTTGCGAGGCCAGTGCCGGAGAATCAATACGCTCATTTTGAATACGAAGCGTAATAATCACGTCGCAGTCTTTAATGCCGTCTTCCATATTGTTAAATAGACGAACACCATCGCCATATTCTTCAAAGCCTAATGGCAGCAAGGTATTCGGTGCAATCACCCGGATATCCTGGCAACCTAAAGTTTGCAAGGCAGCCACATCTGAACGCGCGACACGTGAATGCTTGATATCGCCAATAATGGCAATCGACATTTCTTCGAATTTTTTATTGGTTTCGCGGCGAATGGTCAGCATGTCCAGCATCGCTTGAGTCGGATGCGCATGACGGCCATCACCGGCATTAATAATTGCCACTGTTGGACAGACATCCTTGGCAATAAAATGCGCTGCCCCTGAAGATGAATGACGCACCACGAAAATATCGGCCGCCATGGCTTCCAGATTCCATAAGGTGTCACGCAGGGTTTCACCTTTGGAAGTACTCGAACGGGCAATATCGATATTGAGAACGTTGGCAGAAAGGCGCTTGGCAGCGGCTTCAAAGGTGGTGCGGGTACGGGTTGAATTTTCGAAGAACAGGTTCATCACCGTTTTGCCTTCGAGCAAATTATTGGTGATCAGCTGATTTTGGTCATTAAAAAAGGACTGTGCAGTGTCCAATATTTTTGTCAGGGTTTCTTTAGAAAGACCTTCGATGGTCAAGAAGTGTTTTAGATTACCTTCTTTATTGAGTTGAATCTGGCTCGGTGTATGCAATGCCGCCAAGTGCATGAGAGATTCCTTATGCGTTAAGTCAACATATTATACAGAGATTGGCGAATTTTTATAGTTGGCCATGCTGCTACTTGTACAAAAAGCATCTGAACAATAAAAATAAAAAATCAGATTCCTTTGTATTTTTTCAATAAGATAATTTAACCCGATTTGCATCTTGCTGATTTTAAGTACAAAACCAACGGGCGCTTCAGTCTGGAGCATTCACACCCATCTCAGGTTTAACGCAGTGCACCAATATAACGATGTGACACCTGTGCACGATAGATATCGTCTTCATCCGGTTCGACCGAGATCAGCCCTTCCTGCTGGATCGGCTGTGCAGATTCTGTTTGTGAGTCTGGTGCTGTTTCCGAAATCTCCAGTACCATTTTCAGGCGCTGGATCAGATGATTCAAATCTGGATCCTGGGTTTGCTCTGCCAGTTGAATCACATGCCGGGCATAGTCCAGATTCTCTGCCAGATAAATTGCATCAATCACCCGACCGGAAACCCGTCGTAAACGTGCATAAATTAAAGTGGCCACTGAAAAAGCATCATGGTTGCGTAACTGATTCTCTAACATCTTAACCCCCATTATAAAATTGAAAAATCAGGCAGCCATCGCTCCCCATCGACTGACCGCCTGATTTGCCATGTATAGAGCAAAATGCGTACCAGTTCCTCAATTTATAGTGTGAATATTATTTTTCTCTATCACATGCCACGGCCTTTCAGAGAATTTCAAAAGCTTTCAATATAAAAATACGGTAAACTTAGCGCAGTTTTTTATTTATCTTTTTGGTCTCTCTATTATATGAATACCTCTCCACGTTTAAGCAATTATTGGGTCACCTGTGCCGATGGTCTGGAAACCTTATTAGAAGAAGAAATACAAGGCTTAGGTGTTCAGAATATTGAGCGTTTTCCGGGCCGTTTGACCTTTAAAGGCACACTGGAAAATGCTTATCGTATCTGCATGTGGTCACGTCTGGCTTCACGTGTCTTGATGCCGATCCACACGCATGAAATTGAATTTTCTCATGATGCCCGTGATGTGGCAGAAGAACTCTATGAAGGGGCTCTCAGCTTTGACTGGTCGCTGATTTTTGCACCACAAAGTACCTTTGCGATTCGTTTGCATGTCGAACGTGATATCAAGGTCAATACCCAGTTTGCGACTTTACGTGCCAAAGATGGTGTCGTAGATTCCTTTATGGAAGCCGTAGGCAAACGTCCAAGCATTGATACCAAACAGCCTGAAATTACCATGTATATTCTGGCAGGCAAGAAAGAACATACTTACTGCCTGGACCTGTCTGGCGACTCTTTGCATAAACGCGGTTATCGCCGCTTTATGACTGACGCCCCAATCAAGGAAAACCTGGCCGCTGCGATTCTGCAAAAAGGTGGTTTAAAAGCGTTAAATCCGGACATCATTGTCGATCCAATGTGTGGTTCAGGTACCTTTATTATTGAATCCCTAATGATTTTGACCGACCGTGCACCGGGTCTGGTCCGTCGTTTCGGTTTTAATGGCTGGAATGGCCATGACCATGAACTGTGGATGAGCATCAAGGCCGAAGCTGCTGAACGTCATCAAGCGGCAATGGAAAATCCATTACCACAATTCTATGCCTTCGATGCGGACTGGGAAGCGGTTAAAGCCACCAGACAAAATATTATCGCGGCGGGTTTTGAAGCTGCTCTCGACAATATCATGATCGAAGAACGGACTTTAAATGACTGGCCTGATTTCCATGCAGAAGGCAAGAAAGTATTCTTCGTGACCAACCCGCCATATGGCGAACGTCTCGGCGATAAAGCGCAAAACCGTTCTTTATACCTGGGTTTATCGGCTTTATTGCAAAAGAATTTCCCGAATCAAAAAGCGGCTGTGATTGCCTCCCAAGTGGAACAGGCCGATGTGCTGGCGTTCAATGATCCGCAAATCCTGCGTTTGATGAATGGTAAATTGCCGATCTATATCCGCTTCGGTACGGTTAAACCGGCCGCAGTGGTACGTCCATTCCTAGAAAGCTGGCAGCCTCAGCAGTTTGAACCGATTGAAGGTGCGATGGAGTTTGCCAACCGTCTGACCAAAAATATGCAAGCTCTAAAAAAATGGGCAGTCAAGGAACAGATCCATTGTTTACGTCTCTATGATGCAGATTTACCTGATTTTAACGTCGCAGTAGATCTGTATGGCGAGCGTTTGCATGTACAAGAATATGCGCCGCCTAAAACCATTGATCCGGAAAAAGCCAAAAAACGTTTTAACCTGGCACTACAGGCCATTCGTGCCGTGACCGGTTTGGGCCGTGATGCGATCTTTATCAAGACCCGTGCACGTCAGGAAGGTAAAAACCAGTACACCAAACAAAGTACAGCATCCAAGCGTTTTATCGTTCAGGAAGGTCAAGCCAAGATTCTGGTCAACCTGACCGATTATCTGGATACCGGTCTGTTTCTGGATCACCGTCAAATGCGTTTACGTATTGCACGTGAAGCAAAAGGCAAACACTTCCTAAACCTGTACAGCTATACCTCAACGGCAAGTTTACATGCTGCTTTGGGTGGTGCTGCAAGTACAACCAGCGTCGATCTGTCGAATACTTATTTGAACTGGTCTAAAGAAAATTTTGTTCTGAACGGCTTAACCGTGGATCATGCGGATGAACAGCATCAGTTCTTTGCCTCTGACTGTTTCGAATGGCTAAAAGAAGGTCATGAGCAATATGAGCTGATCTTTATCGACCCACCAACCTTCTCAAACTCGAAGAAATTCTATGGGACCTTTGACGTACAGCGCGACCATTTGTCCCTGTTAAAACGTGCGATGAACCGCTTAACCACTGATGGTACCTTGTATTTCTCAAATAACTATCGTGGTTTTGAGATGGATGAAGAAATTCTGGCCTTCTTTGATGTTGAAGAAATTACCCAGGAAACCATTGGACCTGACTTCAAGCGGAATCAAAAGATTCACCGTGCCTGGAAAATCCGTCATCCGCAAGTGTAATTTGATGATGAATTAACTGTCTTTATCACGATTGATATCTTCTTTATTTTCCCTGAGCTGAGTTTTAAGCCATGCTTTAAAGCTCGCCGCAACAAGAATACAAAAGTGTTGCAATGCTCGAAGTTAAAATAAGATTAAAAAAAACCCAGCCTAGGCTGGGTTTTTTGTTGCAAGGAGAAGCGGTTTAGTTAAGTTTCATTTTTTCAAAGATTAACTCACCTGCTTCAGCTTTCACCAGAATGGTATCGCCCGGCTGGAATTCTCCGCCCAGGATTTTCTGCGCCAGACCATTTTCAATCCGCTGCTGGATTGCACGTTTCAGTGGACGTGCTCCATACAATGGATCAAAACCGGCCTCGATCAGCTGATCGAAAGCGCTGTCATCTACCGACAAGCGCATATCGCGTTCTGCCAGACGTTGACGTAAACGGTCCAACTGGATATCGGCAATACCGCGAATCTGGTCTTTTTCCAGCGCATGGAACACTACCAGTTCATCAATACGGTTGATAAATTCCGGACGGAAATGTTCCGATACCGCATTCATCACCACCGTACGGACTTCTTCTTTAGTGGCATTACCGCCCAATTCACGTACATCCTGCGAACCCAGGTTCGAAGTCATGACGATCACAGAGTTTTTAAAGTCCACTACCCGGCCTTGCGAATCAGTCAAACGGCCATCATCCAGTACCTGTAGCAAGATGTTAAATACGTCCGGATGCGCTTTTTCGACTTCATCAAACAAGATCACGCTATACGGTTTACGACGTACCGCTTCAGTCAGTACCCCGCCTTCTTCATAACCGACATAGCCCGGAGGCGCACCGACCAAACGGCTGACCGAATGTTTTTCCATAAATTCCGACATATCGATACGCACCATGGCATCGTCACTGTCAAACAGGAAGTTCGCCAGGGCTTTGGTCAGTTCTGTTTTACCGACACCTGTTGGCCCCAGGAACAGGAAAGAACCACTTGGACGGTTCGGGTCTGACAGGCCTGCCCGTGAACGGCGTACCGCATTGGAGACTGCCACCACGGCTTCTTCTTGCCCCACCACACGGTTATGCAGGAATTCTTCCATATGCAGCAGCTTGTCACGCTCACCTTGCAACATTTTCGCAACCGGAATACCGGTGGCTGCACTCACCACTTCTGCAATTTCATTGTCAGTGACTTTATCACGTAGCAGTTTTGGCGCTTCGCTTTCTTCAGCTGCTTCAATACGTTCCAGCTGTTTTTGCAACTCCGGAATGACACCATATTGATACCGTGCTGCTTCAGCCAGATCACCTTCACGTTGCGCTTTGTCCAGTGCAATACGAGCCTGATCCAGTTTGACCTGAATGTCTTTATTACCAGCAACCAAGGCTTTGTCTGCACGCCACACTTCTTCCAGATCCTGATACTCTTTTTCAACTGTGGCGATCTGATCGGACAAGTATTGAATCTCAGCTTTGGCACCTGAGTCTTCATCTTTTTTCACCGCTTCCAGCTGCATTTTTAACTGAATCAGACGGCGTTCCAGTTTATCTAAAGCTTCTGGCTTAGAATCGAGTTCCATTTTGATGCGTGATGCTGCTTCATCAATCAGATCAATGGCTTTATCCGGCAACTGACGGTCTGTGATATAACGATGCGACATTTTCGCCGCCGCAATAATCGCGGAATCCAGAATCTGTACCCCGTGATGGGTGGCATAGCGATCTTTCAGACCGCGCAGAATCGCAATGGTGTCTTCCACGCTTGGCTCATCGACCAGCACTTTCTGGAAACGACGTTCTAGCGCTGCATCTTTTTCAATATACTGACGATATTCATCCAGTGTGGTCGCACCGACACAGCGCAGCTCGCCACGTGCCAGCGCAGGTTTCAGCATGTTACCGGCATCCATTGCGCCATCACCTTTACCAGCACCCACCAGCGTATGCAACTCGTCGATAAACAGGATGATTTCGCCTTCGTGTTTGGCAATATCTTTCAGAACGGCTTTTAAGCGTTCTTCAAACTCACCACGGTATTTGGCACCGGCCAGCAATGAACCCAAGTCTAGCGATAAAACACGTTTGCCTTTGAGTCCTTCAGGTACTTCACCATTGATAATACGCTGCGCCAGACCTTCGACGATTGCAGTTTTACCCACCCCTGGCTCACCGATGAGTACCGGGTTATTTTTGGTACGACGTGACAAGACCTGAATGGTACGGCGGATTTCATCATCACGGCCAATCACAGGATCAAGCTTGCCTGCCAATGCACGTTCAGTTAAATCAATGGTGTACTTATTCAGTGAATCACGCTGATCTTCATGATTGTTGCTCATGACTTTTTCATCGCCTCGAAATTGATTAATCACTTGACCTAAAGTCTCTGCCTTTACGCCAACACTATTTAATAAGGTTTTGGTATTTCCGGTTTCTGCCAGCGCCAACAGCACCCAATCCGTAGATAAAAACTCATCTCCGGCTTTTTGCGCAAAGCTGTCTGCCAGATGCAATACTTTTGCCGCTTCAGGACTGAGGTTGATATCTGCTGATGGATTGGTCAGGGTTGCTGCATTGCTCAATGCTGTTTGCAGCTTGGTTTGTAGCTCACGTAGATTAGCACCGGCTTGTTGCAGCAGGCTGACATTGGATGCCTCATCCATCAAGGTGGCCAAGATATGGATCCCATCAATCGAAGTATGGTCCTTACTCATGGCCAGCGATTGCGCATCGGAAAGGGTTTGCTGCAGGCGATTGGTAAATTTTTCAAAACGCATTCTTGTTATTCCTCACAACAAATTTTCTACTTGATGGATATATGGGTGCGGTTGATAAAATTTCAAATCATTTTTATATATTTTTCAAAAACTTAATTTATATTAGGAGACAGATATCAGTAATAATATTGGTATATATAAAGCAGATTTCAAGTGAGGTTAGAAGAATTTTTAAGGTGAAGATAAACAATTCATATTTTATTTAATTTACTCTGCTATTTTTCAGCTTAGTAGAGAATAGAGAGATATTTTTAGTACGGTTGCAACCTTCCTAGTAATCGCAATACTTCACTCAAACCATGTTCTTTTTGCATCAAGGATCTTGGCGTTTGATGATTCAAAAGCTTGTTAGGTGAATTGATAAAATGGCGCATCCAGCTCAAGTCTCCACCATGCAAGCTAAATAACTTTTGATAGATATTTACTAAAGCTATAGCTTTTTCGCCTGCTGTAGTATCTGGTTCTAATTCTTTTTCATTTATAACCAGAGATAATTCCGCCTCAGATAAACCCAGAATCAATGCAAGTTCGAATTCTTTCAGTTGCAACTGCTCAGCTAAGTTGAATACTGCTATAGCTAATACTTGGGATTTAGAAATACCTGTTTCACTATTCATTTTTATCAAATCATCTTGATGCGTCTTATTTCGATTATGCTGCTTTTATTGTTTTCCGGCCATGTTGTTTATCATCAAATTTAATTTCTCATAAAATTAAAACACCCTCGCTTGGAGGGTGCTTTAAAATAACAACACCATGATTATGGTGCCGGATTCGGTTGCTGACGGTGAATTGCCTCAATACCTTTCAGTATTTCCTCAGACAGATCAATTTCAAATGCCTGAATATTTTCTTTCAGCTGATCCAGATTGGTGGCACCAATAATCGTACTGGTCACAAAGAACTGCTGCTTGATAAAGGCCAAAGCCAATTGAGTGAGACTTAAGCCATGCTGTTCTGCCAGCTGGGCATATTGCTCGGTTGCCCATTCACTTTGCGGATTGCTATAGCGGCTAAAGCGGGAGAATAGCGTTACACGTGCATTGGCAGGACGCGCACCATGACGGAATTTACTGGTCAGATAACCAAATGCCAAAGGTGAATACGCCAACAAACCTACATTTTCATATCGGGCAATTTCTGACATGCCAATTTCATAAGTACGGTTCAGCAGGTTATAGGGGTTTTGCACGCTGACGAATTTGGACAAACCTAATTTTTCTGCGAGATGCAGGAACTTCATCGTGCCCCACGGGGTTTCATTGGAAAGGCCTATATAACGGATACGACCTTTTTTAATTTCATACTGCAAGGCAGTCAGGGTTTCTTCGAGATCTGTGACGGCACGATTTTCTGCCGCTTCAGCATTGCCATAACCCAGCTTGCCAAAGAAATTGGTTGGGCGTTGCGGCCAGTGTAACTGATACAGATCAATATAATCCGTTTGCAGGCGTGACAACGACTGGTCAATCGCTGCTGAAATTTCATCGGCAACAAAACGGGTTTTTCCATCCCGAATATGACTACCACCTTGCGAGGGTCCGGCAATTTTTGAGGCTAAAAAAAGTTTGTCACGGCCACCACGTGCAGCGATCCAGTTCCCGATAATACGCTCGGTAGCACCTTGCGTTTCGGGTTTTGGCGGTACCGGGTACATTTCCGCAGTATCCCAGAAATACAGTCCCTGATCTAAGGCATAATCCAGTTGCTGAAAAGCCTGTTCTTGCATGTTCTGCTCACCAAAGGTCATGGTGCCCAAACAAATTTCTGGCAAAAGAATGCCGGTATCCGCCAACGGTCTGAATTGCATAAAAACATCCTGTGAATTTTATTCAGTGAATTGAGATTAAGTGGGCTATAGCCTATCGGAATTATAAGGGAGACTTAAATCATCTTTTCTGAGAAGCTTGTTCTAAATTTTTATGTATTGAGTAATGACGCATAAAAAAAGCAAATCCGAAGATTTGCTTTTTAATATCTGGATTATTCGTCTATGGCACCATCTGCCACTGCTTCAGATGCTTCTTCTAATGAAGCATCAAAGATCAGGATGGCTTTACCATCGGTTTCGATCATGCCCTGCTCTTCCAGGGTTTTTAGTACACGTCCGACCATTTCGCGGGAACAGCCAACAATGCGACCAATTTCCTGACGGGTAATACGGATCTGACGACCATTTGGCAAAATCATCGCTTCTGGCTGTGAAGACAGGTCGATCAGACAACGTGCAATCCGGCCTGAAACATCAATAAATGCCAGATCAGTGACTTTACGTGTGGTATTTTTCAAACGACGTACTAATTGAGCAAATACCGCATAGCTCAGATCAGGATATTGCTTGCTGATTTCGTGAAAGTTTTCATAGGTAATTTCGGCAATTTCACACACATCACGCGTACGAACTTCCGCAGTACGTTGTGGATTAACCTCGAATAGACCCATTTCCCCAAAGAAGTCACCCGCATTTAAATAAGCCACGACAATTTCACGATCATCATCTTCACGAAGAATGATAGATACAGACCCCTTCAGAATTAAATATAAAGATTTAGATTCTGATCCTGCATCAATGATCGTGGTACGTTTTGGATAACGATTAATATATGCACGTTTTAACAGTGCTTTCACGGATTCTGGTAATTGCCCCGGAGAAAGCGCATCAGTGCTTAATTGTGAAAAGTTTGAAGTCATGCTAACAGTTCCGATTATGGATAATTTATAGATCGCACAAGACCTAATGTGAACTTGTCACACAGTGGGATTGAAATTCCGTATCAACCCAATTTATGTTAGTGTACAGTTACTTGACAAATTTATAGCTTTTTTTAGGTAGTTGCAATGCAAACAAGCGTTCATTGGTTAGAGAATGTTGCTTTTGAAGCAAAAACTCAAAGTGGTCATAGCCTTATCATGGATGGTTCAGCTGAATACGGTGGTGAAAACCGTGGTCCCCGTCCTATGGAACTGCTTTTAACGGGTTTGGGCGGTTGTGCGTCTTTTGATATTGTTACCATTTTAAAGAAGGCTCGTCAGGATATTACCGATGTACGCTGCGAATTAAAGGCTGAACGTGCAGATACAATTCCGGCAGTATTCACGAAAATTCACTTGCATTTTGTAGTGATCGGCAAAGCGATTAAAGAGAAACAGGTCGTAAAAGCCGTAGAACTTTCTGCTGAAAAATATTGCTCTGCCAGCAAAATGCTGTCTGATGGCGGTGTTGAAATCACCCATGATTATGAAATAATCGAAGCAGAATAAAATCTAGATTCTGTAAAAAAAGCGGCTGGAAAAGCTGCTTTTTTTGTATCAGAAAATTGCCTTTTCTCAGAACCGCTGAACTGAATACTGATTGCCATCTTCAAAGCTCAAGATATTTTCTGGAAATCTTAAGGCGCCGAGTCGATGTCTGAACGCGACACCCTGTTGACGATCGAGATAGCGTTTACCCACTGAATAATCCACACAAAATACGTTTTGTTGCTGTCCATACCATTGCAGTGCATCGATCGATTTGAGTAAACCGGTTTTTTCTTCAGTAGATTTAAAGTTCCGCCAATAATGTCCAGTAATGACTGGAATTTGGTCGGTATAGCTGTCCCACCATGGCACGCGGTCGATCATCCGCCACCTTCCACCGGCATAAATCGGTTCTAAGGCGATTTTTTCCGCACCAGAAGTAATGACCCGAATCGGATTGTGCATTTGCTCACGTAGCTCTTTTTCTGCGAGATGTTGCAATAAAGGTAAAGTTGTAGCCGGGTCTTTGAACTGGTGTTGGTAGCGTTGCTGCTCTATCTGGATGAATTCATTAATACCTAAGGCTTGCAGATCCAGCGCTGTATGTTGAACGAAATCAGCATAGGCTTCGCCAAGCGAAGTAAAACCAGAATTGCGTAATTGATCAATTGATCCTTGATGCCAACAGGCATGTACAACACGCAGCTGCTCCGACTCCAAAGCCAACGGTAAGCTATTTAAAAAATCCAGAATCCATTGTCGATCTTTGATTGAGGCTTGGATCGAATCAAAAGGTTTCAGATCATCCTGATGCGGTGAACCAAAAAACCAGCCATTGCCTTCCCGCAAAGTATCGGTCAATAGGTTCAATTCATGATTACCCATCACACATTGTGCATAGCCTTCATCTACCAGCTGTTTGACGCGTTTGATCACCGCAACACTGTCTTGCCCCCGGTCACATAGATCACCGACAAAAATTAGTTTGCGCTGTTCTGGATGATGACCATTCCGGTCATAACCTAATACCTGGATCAGTTGTTCCAGCGCGGCAATCTCACCATGAATATCCCCTACGATGTCCACGGGACCAGTGAAAGCCTGCTGTATAAATGAGTACTTCATTTATGCATCCTGAATTAAGTCTAAAACAGAATATATCCCTAATAAGTATCCTTTAAATTTATGAAGATCTGAATACAGAATGAATCATCATTTAAATAATTTAACCCGAATCACGGATAAGAAATTGACTTGAAAAATAAGAGGACTAGAGCCATCAGTTGAGTTACCAAACCAAACTCACAACTCTAGTCCTGATGTTCAATAGTACCGATTCTGCTTAATTGATGATTTCTTTCTTAAATTTGAAGCAACTTATTGGAAGTTCCTCAAACAAAGTCATCATTCTCTAAGAATCAGAAATGCTCAGCTCACAATTTCAGAAATCTGCTTTATCACCATTTGGTACAAATGTTCTCATTTCAATAATTTCAAAGCCTTTTTTACATGGCTAAAGCTGGATAAAAGCTTTTTATTTAAGCACTTGCCTTGCTGCCAACGCATGATTCACTTGATCAATAGGCATGAATTAGCATTACATGCCCTGTATGTAGCTTTGATGAAAGGCAAAGATAAACAATACTTATAGATTGATTCAACAACGCTACCTGTTTGTAAAAATCAACGTATTCAATGCCATAAATCATTAGCCCAAATCGCATCACGTGGCAAAAGTTCTATGGGTTGGTTTTATGGCTGTAAATTACATATCGTGATGAACCAATTTGGTGAAATTAGTTGTTCTGCTTTATCGAATGGACATGTTGCTGACATAAAAATGGTTGAGCAATTGGTTGATGGTTTTGCATCGCTTCAAACAGTTCATTTACGCTGACTTCCTGAATCCGGCTTTTTGCATTCTGGATCAATTGCTCTGCAGTTTTCATCATTTTCATTCTTCCTCGGCCATTAAAATTATATTTTGTATAAACGATGCTCAGGTAGATTGAAAGCGTTTGAGTTTAAATTTCCAACTGGCTATTTAGCCCATGAGCGCTGAATAGATTAAATACATCGCTACCCCAACCACGGTAGTGGCAAATATTTTCTGTACCTTGTTACTGTCAATCCGCTGCATCAGACTGCGTCCAATTAATATCCCCGCAATACAGGCCAGAACAAAAGTCAGCGTAACCGAAACAGGATATTGAAAGCCATCCAGCACGTGTGCAGAAATACTCACCCCACCAATCAGAAAAATAATCATCAGGGAAGTCGCAACGATACTGCGCATATCAAGGTCGGTGAATTTACGCAGGGCTGGAACAATGACAAAACCACCCCCCACCCCCAACAGACCGGTTAATAAACCTGCCACGACACCAATACCTGCTAGGAACGAAGCAGTTTTGACATTTCAGATCAGACGACCGGTGGTTTGATTGACCTTGCACGGTGCATTGCCATGATCGGTCACTTTATTAAAGAAGATCCGGTAAGCCACAATCAGCATCACCAGACTGAAAGCCAGCGTTAGCCAGACCGGAGAAACGATATCAGCCAGATGTACGCCATAACGGGCTGAAGGAATACTGATCAGCGCGATCCAGAGCGCAGCACGATAACGCACAATACGCTTGAACAAACCCTCGAACGTTCCGACCAAGGCGGACAGCGTGACTGCAAGCAATCCCACCGGCGCAGCTTGGGCCACGGTCCAACCCTGACTCGCCATCAGTGCCGGTACAGCCAGAATACCGCCACCGGCACCAGTCAAACCCAATAGCACTCCGATAACCAGCCCTTCAAGTATTAATGCCCACATCGCCCTCTCCCTTATCCACAAAAGTGATTCAATAAAGGTTGAACTTTTTGTTGAATCACGACACAAGCTTATTTGAAGTAGTTAAGAGGAAGCTTGAGGTAAGAAACACCATTTTCTTCTGGCTCAGGAAACTGCCCTGCTTTCATATTGATCTGAATCGCCGGTAGAATCAGTTTAGGCATACTCAGTCCTGAATCCCGCTGATTTCGCATCTGAGCAAATTCAGTTTTACTGATTCCCTGATGAATATGAATATTCTGTGTCTTTTGTGTCTGTATATCAGATTCACACACATAGGATTCACGTGTTTCAGGCAAATAGTCATGACATAAAAAAACCCGGGTATCTTCTGGCAACTGAAACAGGCTTTGTACCGAATCATAAAGCTGTTCTGCACTGCCACGCGGAAAGTCACAACGTGCTGTACCATAATCTGGCATAAACAGGGTATCACCCACAAAAACCGCATCACCAATCACATAACTCAGGCAAGCGGGAGTATGTCCCGGTGTTGGAATGTTATAGGCTTTCAATGTTCCGATTTGGAACGACTCATGATCTTCAAATAAATAATCAAAGAGCTGCTGGGCATTCCATTGTTTAATATCCAGATGATAAATCGCGCCAAAAGTTTCCTGAACAATACCAATTTTCTGGCTCATGGCAATCTTGCCACCTAACTCAGCTTTGAGATATTGCGCTGCAGTCAGATGATCAGCATGGACATGGGTTTCCAGAATCCACTCGACCGTTAAACCCTGCTCTTTAATATAAGCAATAATTTTATCGGCATGAATAGTTGAGGTACTTGCTGATGCCGGATCATAATCCAGAACGCTATCAATAATGGCGCAGGCTTTGGTCGCCGGATCACGTACAACATAACTGAAGGTATTGGTATCTTCGTGAAAAAAATCTTTTACTATAGGTAAGTTTGACATCGTTAAGCTCCTGACCATTTACGGTGAATCCATACACCCACCAGCATTGCTACAATAAAATAGAGCACTTGATAGTGGCCCAAACCGATCAAGGTGAAACTTGGCGCCGGACAGATGCCGGCAATGCCCCAACCTGCACCAAATAAAACCGCACCCGTGATCAGTTTTTTATCTATCTGATTATTTTTAGGTAAATCAATAGGTTCATTAAATACTGTTTTCGGTTGCGCCGTACGTAATGCTTTCTGGAAGGGAATAAAGGCTACCGCAATCGCGCCCATCATGACAAAGGCCAGACTGGCATCCCAATCGCCAAACAGATCCAGGAAATCGAGTACTTTTTCCGGATTGGACATGCCCGATACCATCAATCCCACAGAGAACAGCGCACCAAATAAAAAGGCAAACACATTTTTCATTTTAGAATGCTCCTGTGATATGACGGATAATATAAACAGCGACAAAACCTGCAAACATGAAAGTCATGGTCGCGATGATAGAACGCTTAGACAGGCGACTGATGCCACAAATTCCGTGACCACTGGTACAGCCCGAACCTAAGCGTGTCCCAAAGCCCACTAGCAGACCTGCCACAATCATCATCAGTGGGCTGGCATTCAATTCGATTTCAGGTTGTACAAACAGACCATAAATAAACGGTGTGAGGATCAAGCCTAATAAAAACCAGATTGCAGGCGTTTTAAACATGGTTTTTGAGTTTAATACCTGCCCAATCAAACCACTGATTCCTGCAATACGGCCATTGACGTAAAGATAACCAACTACGGAAAGCCCGAGCATTAAGCCGCCAATAAATGCGATGAGGAAGTCATGCATGATGAATTAATCCCTATACAATATACTTTTTTATATTATATAATAAAAAATAATAATCAAGCAGTTTTATGGTAAATTATGTAAACTGCACGGGCTACATCAAAAGTTGTGAGGACATTTATGGATATGATTGCTGCAAATGCCAAAATTGATTTTTCACAGGTCGATTTCGTCAGCCAATGCCTAAAAGTTTTAGCCAATCCTGATCGTCTGAAAATCTTATGTATCTTAGTCGACGGGGAAATGAATGTTCAGGAAATTGAAGAATCTACCGATATTCATCAACCTACACTTTCACAACAGCTGACTGTACTGCGTAAGGCCGACATGGTTGGCACCCGACGTGAGGGCAAACAGATTTTCTATCGTCTGAGTGATCCCAAGGTCTTGAGCCTGATGCAAAAGCTGTACGAGCTGTATTGCGCCCAGCCCTCTTCTTAGTGCAGCCAAAAAGAAATGATCAGAAGCAGTCCGCTAAAAGCAGTAAACAGATTTAGCCATACGGGATACTGGGTGTAATAACCTTCAATAAATTCCGGCGGTCGCAGTGATGTCAAACCCCGTCGATATTGCAGGATTGAGGCGAAATTCACCAACATACCAAATACAATCACCGCAATTCCCAGCCATTGTGAATAAGCTATTTTCTGTGCATAAGTGTCTGGGTCCACCAGTTGCACTAGCAGGTTGGATTTTTCAATCACAAAACCAAAAGCAATTAATGCCAAACCACTCCGGTTCCACGCCAGAGCGGTTCGTTCCAAAGCAAGCAGTACCCGTGGATCATCCAAATTTGACATTTCTTATCTGCTCTTCATGCTTAACCTATCCACCAATGTTAATCTGTCTCCCTATCATGTATAGATGTTTTAAGTAAAAATTACTTTTCTATCATGCAGTTAAAATATTATTGTTCAAAAATTTCCTTGACATCCATCGCCAGGCCTTGAGTAGATTTAAATTCACCCTGATTGTTTTTCCAGGCCATCGACGGTGTGGAGAAAAAGCCGTATTTCCCCATCAAGGCCTGATTGGCATCAATTTTTGCAGCAATTTCTGCAGGAATCTTTGCCATTTTCTTGAGCTGCTTTTTGCCTTTATTCTTGTTTATATCATTAAAAACTGCTGCTGGATTTTTCGACATTAACAATGTTGCCACCTGACCACGGCTTTCTTCACGGATCACACCGACCTGAATATGACGCAGCTGTACCTTGCCTGATTCGACCCAAGGCCGAGCCGATTGCCAGAATTTATAGCAATATGGACAATTGGGATCGGAAAAGACATAGACCACCCGTGGTGCATCTGGCTTGCCATCCTGAATCCAGGTCGATTTTTCCAGGGTTTTCCAGACATCGTCCAATACCGCTTTTTTCATATGCTTTTCAATCTGCTCATTGGAAAGGCTTTTCCCTTGCGCATCAAACAGTTCGCCCTTGATATAATATTTATCATCGTTGGAGATAAATAGCGTATTGGAGTACTGGTCTTCATGCCCCACCCAGCCAGTCATTCCTTGAGGTGCTGGAATCTGTTTTACAAACACAAAACCCTGTTTTTCAATATTCTGCTTAATATTTGCCTGCGTATGCATGCTCATGATCAGGAACATGCCTGCACCAAACACCCGGTAAATTTTGTTCATACTAAGTCCTTCCGTTTTTAAGGTTGATCTGAAATTCTGTTTAAATATTGCTGCAACATAGCCGGACTGAGTTCCCCCATATGCCGCTCGACCAGCTGGCCTTGAGCATTAAAAAACAGCGTCGTTGGCAGGCCAAAACTATTCATCTGCTGTGGCAGTTCACCATATGGGTCCAGCAGGACATGTTTAAATTGAAACTGATGTTTTCTTAAATAGGCATTTACGGTGGCTACCTCCTCACCCTGATTCAGCATGACAAAATTCACTTGAGGATATTGCTTGGCTGCTTTGGCCAACACCGGCATTTCGCGATGACACGGCGGACACCAGCTCGCCCACAAATTAATTACCGTGGGCTGGCCAATGAATTGGCTGAGTGGAATCTTGTCTGTACCCAGACGCTCCTGTTCTAGTCCAGCAAAGGCTAGATCAGGAAACGCTGCTTCAGTTTTTAGACTGGATTTGAACGCGAGTCCAAGCCCGATCCAGAGTACCAATATGAGCAACAAGATGGCTTTGAATCGGGTCTGCAGCTGTCTGTTTCGAATGACATACCACAAAGTACCAATCAGCACCCCGCCCCATAAATGAAAACCTTTGTCCTGGATTTTCAGTATGTCGATGGGTGCTGCAAAATACAGCTCGGCATTGAGCAGAACGAAAACAAGACGTGCACCCAGCATCCCTAGCAAAAAACTGCTCCAGAGCAAATCCTGACTTTGTCCAAGCAGCTGTTTAGACCATGAATACTTTCTGGCTAATCCAAACAGGAGGGCAGATAACAGCATCAAGCCAGTGGCAACAATAATAAGTGTCCAGGGCAACATCAAAGGTCCCAGATGCAGCGCATCACTGGAAATCATCATGGTTGCTCCCCTTGTAGTTGCTGCAATGTGCCTAGTAAATGTGCCGCACTAAAGCTTCCGGTCAAGCGCAACTCACGCTGCTCCTGATGCGCTGCATTTAAAAATATGAAAGTGGGTGGACCGAGGATTTGCCATTCTTTTAGCAGCTCATCCTGACTTGGATGATAGTGGGTCAGGTCTAATTTGATACGAACCACATTTTGTAAAGCCGCCTGGACATCACTACGTGGAATCACTTCCTTTTCAATCGGTTGACAGGCCACACACCAGTCTGCATAGACATCAATCACCACCGGCTGTGCAGGATGTTTGGCTAAAACCTGTTGTAATTTTGCGGCTGTACTGACCTTCTGCCATTCAAGCCGTGATTCTACATGGGCCACCTGTACCTGACTCCAGACATGATAGAGCTGTATGCCTCCTGCATAGACCAGTAAACCACTGAGCAGCATCAGGACTATTTTCGATACAGACCGATGCACATGGGGCAGCATCTTGAACAAGAAGTAGCCTGAACAGGTGATCAGTACCACCCCCAAAAGGCTCAGGTATAAAATGCCGGGCAATAGGGGCCGGGCGAAATACAAGGCCAGAGCCAGCATGACAAAACCAAAACTGAACTTCAGGCGATCCATCCAGATGCCAGGTTTGGGTAAAAGATGGGACCCAAATACGGCAGCAATAAATAGCGGCAAGCCCAGCCCAAGGCCTAAGACAAACAGATAACTGGCGCCCAGTATCGGCTGATTGAGCTGAGACACATAGATTAAGGCACCGGCCAACGGTGCACTCATACATGGCCCTACAATCAGTGCGGCGATCATCCCCATGAAACCAGCACCAATCAGCGTGCCGCCCTTCTGCTTTTGCTGCCATTGATCCAGCCGCTGTAACATTCCTTGGGGTAAGGACAGCTGAAATGTTCCAAACAGATTGAGCGCGAACAAAACAAACAGAATGCTAAAAATACTGATGAATACGGGACTTTGAAACCAGCGCTGAAAACTGTAACCGAGCTGTGCCACAGCAAGTCCCATGATCGCATACACCAGTGCCATACCGAAAACAAAGACCAGTGCAATCAGTGCAGCACGGTAGCCCCGGTGCTGCTGGACCAGAATTCCCGTTAAAATTGGAATTAAAGGTAAAGAACACGGTAAAAATGCCAGCAGAATGCCAAGCCCGAGAAAAATCAGTGCATTAATTAACAGACCTTGTTCCGACAGCAAACTTAAAAAATACTGGTCATTGTTCCACTGGCTATTCATGCCTGCTGACGAAGTTTGATTTTTAGGGTCTGCAATGAGCTGGTCGTTTTTCTCTGCTAATCCCGTCTCAGGCTGCACCACAGGGTCGGAAACTGCAGCGACTTGCACTTTCTCCACCTTTTCTTCAGTCAGTGCTTGATCTGCACTTGGAATTTTCCCTATAGCCTCTAGTTTATCTTTCTGGGCGGTCAGAATCTTGTCATTTGCTTCTGGCTGTGCAGTGCTGGCCAGCAGTTTTGGTGTTTTGCTCAGGTTTTGCGCTGGAAATAAACCATCTGCATCAGTTTTTACTGTGGTGCGTTGCACCGGATAACATAAACCGCTTTCTGCACAGCCCTGCCACTGCACCGCAAACTGCTGGTTGGGCTGGACATTCATATTGGTTTTGACTTGCCCATAATGCACCTGAGTCAAACCGAAATTGGGATCATCTTTGTCTTCAGGTTTGGGCAATGCCAACTTGACTGGGGTCTGCTGAGAAGACACTTTAAGCTGGTCATGATACAGATAATAACCATCTGCGATTTTCCAGCTAAGCTCTGCCTGATCCTGACTTGTAGAAACCACCTGAAACTGAAATGCCTGATCTGGTGGTAAAAAGTCGGCATGTGCAGTTCCCGTCATGATTCCACCACCAATCACGGCACCCAATATCCACTTCAACATCCAGCTGCTCTCCTCCTGTTAGGACTGTATTATTGAAAAACTAAAATTAAGGCAACATTAACAGCCCAAATCATTTATAAAATAATGGCAGTTTGATCAGGATGTTCTATGTTTATTGTATTGGTTGAGGATGATCCCTATATCGCACAGAGCATTTGTGCTGCTCTGAACTATCTGAATATTTCAGTGGAGCATGTCAGTCACGCACGTGCTGCAGATTATTTTATTCGGCATAGTGCAGTCGATTTGTGTTTACTGGATTTAGGCCTGCCGGATCAGGATGGCCTGGAGCTGCTGCATAGCTGGCGATGCGACCAGATTGATCTCCCGGTACTGGTATTGACGGCGCGGCTACGGACCGATCAGTGTGTTCAGGCCCTGAATGCCGGTGCCGATGACTACCTGACCAAACCCTTTGAACTGGATGAACTGATTGCCCGGATTCATGCCCTCACCCGTCGCCACCGCGGCTTTGCCTCGAATACACTGCAATTTGATGAACTGGTTCTGAACCGGGATACCCAGACTGTGACCTATCAAGACCAGACCGTAAATTTATCTCGCCGTGAATTCAGCCTGCTGGAAACCCTGATGAGCCACCCCAACCAGATCCTGAAAAATGAACAGCTTATTGACAAGCTCTATGGTTTTCAGGACGCTATCGAGAGCAATGCCCTGAATGTACACATTTATCACCTGAGACAAAAACTGCATCCAGACTTGATTCAGACCGTTCGCGGTGTGGGATATATTTTCAAACCGTTTGAGCATCGTCATGTTTAGTCACAGCTTGAAATGGCGTTTGGTCATGAGTCTTTTGGCCGTGTTTATTGTGCTGTGGAGTGCGGTATTTTCATGGCTGTATATTGACCTGAAACAACGCTTACAAGACACGCTGGATCAACGCTTATCGGCATCTGCGCAAATGGTTGCCCGGCTGATTCAGCAGTTACCGCTGGATAGTCTGGGGGATGCAACCTTATCCAAATTAGCCAAGAATGATGATGCAAACCAGCTAATTGCCTGTGAAGTTTCTCTTTTTAGCTCTGACATCTCGGTAGGCAATCAGGTGATTGCCAAAACACGCGGTGCCCCCAAAAATTTAAGCCAGCGACCAGAAGGATTCAGCACCTGGCAGCAGGGTGATACGGAATGGCGCAGTTATGTCCTGCGTCGTGGTGATATTCAGGTGGTGGCGGCAGAACGCATGTTGTTGAGGGATACCTTACTACAGCAGATCCTGCAGTCCGTACTGGTTCCCTTGATCTTCTCATTGTTGATCTGTATTGCCCTGATCATCTTTATTATCCGCAGACAGTTCCGGCCTTTGGATCAGCTCAGTCAATACCTGAACCAGAAAAACCTTAGCTATTCAGAGGCGGCAGATTTTTTAATGCAGCTCAAGCCTGCAAGCATTCCTCAGGAAGTACAGCCTTTTGTCAACAATTCCACACAGTTGATTCAGAAACTCAATGACAGTCTGCAACAGGAGAAAGCCTTTAGTGCCTATGCTGCACATGAATTACGCAGTCCCCTGACCGCAATTAAAACCCATGTACAACTGGCCCAGCTGATCGGTCAGCAGCAGCACCTGCCTGAATCCATTCAGCACAATTTGCAGCAGGCCAATGAGAGTATCCGGCGTTATACGCTGTTACTCGAGCAGCTTTTATTGCTGACCCAATCAGAAAACAGTATCCAAGCAATGCCTGAAGCCATCTGGCTTCGCCCCACGCTTGAGAAGGTGCTTGCAGACTTAAGTACACGCTATCCAGAAATGAATGAAAAAATACAGGTAGACTGGGAAAGTCTAGGCGAAATTCAGCTACCTGAATTTGTGCTGTATACGGTACTGAAAAATCTGCTTGAAAATGCACTGCTACATGCACAAGCTGCCCATATCTGGATTTCCATGCAGTCTGATTACCTGGTAATTGAAGATGATGGACAACAACTTACAGCCGAGGATATCCAACATTTAGGACAACGCTTCTGGCGCAAATCTGCTCAGCAGCATGGCCATGGTCTGGGACTGGCATTGACCGCTAACCTGTTAAAACAGTATGGCTACCAGCTCTCTTTCAATGCCCTTCGACCCTATGGGCTCCGCATTGAAATCAAGTACGGCGTGTCTAAGCGTGACCTGCAAGCTTGGACATAAAAAAATACAATATGGCTAAAAACCAAAGAGATTTCTATTGATAAAAATATCGAATTTTCAAGAAACTATCTAACACTTACTATTTTAAATCATTCTTTCTTATTTTTTAAAAACACACTTTTTCCAACAAAAACCCTCGATGTATTCCCAATGTTCTGATCAGGCGATCACAACACAGTTTTAATTTTTAGCATAGAGACAAGTATAAAAATAATAAAACCCCTCTATGAAAACAAAAACGCCAGAGGTAAAAGATCACTTGATGCAACTAGGGCCTATCATCAATTAGCTTGAGAAAATCTAATCTGTCCTCATTATTTTTTCATGACTAAACGCTATGCATTAAGAGATGATCAGTGGGAACAGATTAAGGATCTGTTACCCAGACGAGCAAGTACTGTTTGAGTAACTGCCAAAGACAACAGACTATTTGTTGAAGCAGTATTGTATCGGTATCGTTCAAGTATTCTGTAGCGAGATTTACAAGAACGCTTTGGGTATTTTAGAGTCGTGCACACTCGCTTTAGCCCTAAAAATCCAGGATAATCACCGCCCCACAGTTCTGATTAATTTTTTAAAAATTTCCTTTTGATGCCCAGGCTTGCGCTAAACTCAAAGCATCTTATCGCACCGTAATGCACTGTTATGGAATTCAAGGCCTGGTATAAGCTTCGCAGATTTATTTATGACAATTTGCATAATGAAGAACACGAAAGCATCTTAAGTCGTATCATCAATATATTTCTGATTATATTGATTATTGGGAATACTGCTGCTATTTTACTTGAATCGATCAATGACCTCTATCAATCCTATCAGCTGCTGTTTGATGCCTTTGAATTATTCTCGATTTTTATTTTTACCCTGGAATATTTATTAAGATTTTGGGCCATTGCCGAAAAAGACTCCTTTGAAGGTGCATGGAAAAACCGATGGTTATGGATCCGCAGTGGCGGTGCCATCATTGACCTGTTGGCGATTCTCCCAGCCTATATTAATTTCTTTGTACATCTCGATTTACGCTACCTGCGAATCCTTCGATTATTCAGATTACTCAAATTGACCCGTTATTTTGTCTCCCTGCAAATTTTATTGCGGGTGATCAAGCGCGAAAAGGGCTCATTTCAGGCGGTTATTTTTATCCTGCTGATCATGATCATCATCGCGGCGGCTGGGGTATATGTGGTTGAAAACAAGGCGCAACCGGAAGTCTTTAGCTCCATCCCTGCGTCCATGTGGTGGGCAGTGGTGACGCTGACCACAGTCGGCTATGGCGATGTGACACCAATCACCCCCTTAGGCCGCTTTCTGGGGGCTTTAATTACCATTTTAGGGGTGGGTCTGGCTGCACTTCCCGCCGGTATTCTGGCAAATGGTCTGGCAAATGAGCTGAGACAACGCAAGCACAAGCTGGAATTAAGATTTCGTGAACTGCTCGATGACGCAGAAATTGACTTGATTGAAGATCAAGAAAAAATTGAAACTTTACGTAAAGAAGTCGGGCTAAGCACAGAGCAAATGCAGGATATTCTGTTAGAACTTATTCATGAGCGCAAGAAAGAACAACTCGAGCAGGAAAAAAATAAATATTTCTTTTGTCCGCACTGTGGGCATAAGTTACCTGATTAAATTCGAACGGCAATACAAGCGTATCATCACCAGCATCAGCCCACAGGATATGATACTTGTTGCAGGCCGATGCTATTCACTCCATCTGCTCATTTAGAGCAGGATCAAATCATCTCAGGCCAAAAATGCAGCGATGTCTTCCGCCACTGCCCGGGCTGTTCGGGAAACACCGACTAGCGTTGCCGAAGCAGCACCGGTCCATTCACCATAACCGACCAGCCATAAATTCGGCAGCTGAACCGAGCGGCCATCCTTCACTGCGATGGTCTGGTCCTGCTGGATAATCCCGAGGCTGCTAAGATGATTCAGCGCCGCCTTAAATCCGGTACACCAGATCACTGCATCCACTTGCGCGGTGCTGCCATCTTCCCACCTCACGCCATGTTCGGTAAAAGACGAAAATGGACGCTTGCTCTGTAAAACGCCTCGCTCACGTGCCTCTTTGACTGAATCAATCATGACAATATCGCCCAGACCACCAATGGGCTGCTCGATCTTTCTGCCTTGCTGCTGGGCTTTCAAACGCTCGGTCGCCCTTAAGAACAGGACACGGCCATCGACATCATCTGCCAGAAATTGCGGTGGTGTCTGGGTGATCCAAAGCGTTTCGGCCACCTGAGATACTTCTGCCAAGATTTGTGCACCAGAGTTACCGCCACCCACCACCATGACTTTCTTGGTTTTAAATAACTCAGCATTTTTATAATCTGCGGAATGCAGTTGTACGCCCTGAAAATGCTCACGGCCGGCATACTCGGGAATAAATGGTTGGCTCCATGTCCCTGTAGCGCTTACCACCGCTTTGGCTTTCCAGGATTGTTCCCCGGCATAAACCTCTAAATACTGGCCCTTACTTTCCACGCGTTCCACACGCACCGGACGAACTACAGGAAAGTGATAGCGCTGCTCATAGGCGGTCAAATAATCGATCACCTCATTGCGGGTCGGATAGGTCTGTTCGGTCGCCGGCATCATCCAGCCTGACAGCGAACTCCAGCTATTCGGGGAGAAAAGACGCAAGGACTCCCAGGCATGCTGCCAGGCACCTCCAGGCTGAGGCTGATCATCCAGGATGATAAACGGAATGTTCTTGCGCTTTAAGAAATAAGCTGTGGACAAACCGGCCTGTCCAGCACCGATGATGATCACATCAACTTCAGCTTGTAATTGAGCCAAAATATTCCCCCCCCTTCTTTATTGTCATCAAATAAAAACCCAGCCTGCTTATCAGACTGGGCGTATTTCATAAAATTTTCAAGCGTTTAAATTAGCCTTCCATTGCTCAAGATACTTTTCAGTCTCTCTGATCACCTAGAATTTATAAACTACGCTGATTTACCCGTTTGGAAAGCTCTTCAGCCGATTCCTTGCGTTCCGAATAACGGTTGGTCAAATAAGCACTTTGCCCACGGGTTAGTAAAGTAAACTTATACAGTTCTTCCATCACATCGACAATCCGGTCATAGAATGCCGATGGCTTCATTCGTCCATCTTCTTCAAATTCCAGGAATGCTTTTGGAATTGAAGACTGATTTGGAATCGTGATCATCCGCATCCAACGCCCCAAAACACGCATCTGGTTTAGGCTGTTAAAGGACTGTGATCCCCCACTGACTTGCATCAAGGCAAGGGTTTTTCCTTGAGTGGCACGAATTGCGCCCCCTGCCAATGGAATCCAGTCAATCTGGGATTTAAAGATGGAACTCATAGAACCATGTCGTTCCGGTGAACACCACACCATGCCTTCAGCCCATGCTAAAAGTTCATGCAACTCTTTCACTTTTGGATGTTCAGTATCAGCATCTTCCGGTAAAGGCAGTCCTTTCGGATGGAAGATTTTTACTTCTGCCCCAAAGTACTCAAGAATTCGACCGGCTTCAAGAACTGCAAGGCGACTGTAAGAACGTTCCCGATTAGAACCATAAAGCAGCAAAATCCGAGGAGGATGAGCTAGCTCTTTGGCTTGGACTTTTTCAAAGGTGGGTTGTTCAATAAGATTTGGATCTACGTTAGGCAGGTTCATCGGATCAAGCCTCTTTAAAATATTTCTTTCTTAGCCACAGTGAAACACTCACTAAAGCAATTAACACAGGTACTTCAACCAATGGCCCAATAATCGTGGTAAAAGCAACTGGCGAAGCGATACCAAAAGTTGCAATAGCGACTGCAAGTGATAATTCAAAATTATTTCCAGCAGCAGTAAATGAGATTGCAGCAGTTTTTGGATAATCATTGCCCATCCATTTACTCATAAAGAAGCTAATAAAGAACATGGCCACAAAGTAAATGATTAAAGGAATCGCAATGCGTAAAACTTCCAGTGGAAGACTCACAACATCACCCCCTTTTAAGCTAAACATCGCCAAAATCGTAAACAGCAAAGCCATTAAACTCAGCGGGCTGATTTTTGGAATGAACTTGGTTTGATACCATTCCACGCCTTTTTGTTTCACCAAAATTAAGCGCGTTAAGAAACCCAATAAGAACGGAATTCCAAGATAAACCAGAACAGCATGGGTAATGGTCCAGAAGCTAACATTGATCACTTGAGCTTCAATACCAAAATATGGCGGAAGGAAGGTCAGGAATAACCAGGCGTAGGTACTGAAGAATAAAATCTGGAAAATACTGTTAAACGCCACCAATGCTGCAACATATTGGTTATCACCACAGGCCAGACCATTCCACACCAATACCATGGCGATACATCGAGCTAAACCAATCAGGATCACGCCTGTCATATACTCTGGATAGCTATGCAAAAAAATCACAGCCAACGCAAACATCAGTACCGGAGCAATCAACCAGTTTTGAATTAAAGATAGCGTCAGGGTCTTTTTATCCTTAAACACTTGTGGCAAGGTCGCATAATCCACTTTTGCCAGGGGTGGATACATCATCAGAATCAGACCAATCGCGATTGGAATATTGACTGAATTAATACTGAATTGATCCAGAGCAACCGATGCTTGAGGAAAAAAGTTTCCTATTGCGATGCCTAACGCCATGGCAATAAAAATCCACAGCGTCAGGTTGCGATCTAAAAAGGACATGCGTTTTTCAGACATGTGACTTACTCAACATTCGAAATTTGATTAATCGCTGCAATCAATTGTGAGCGAGAAAGTTCATCTACGTTAAGTTTAAACAAAGTATCCAGGCGACGATTGATATGTTCAACAGTGTTCATAAAGGCTTGCATTTTTTCTTCTTTATCCACCTCTAAATGTGACGGATCAGACAGGCCCCAGTGCGCCTTGATCGCTCCGCCAAGATAAAGAGGACACGCTTCCTGTGCAGCCGCATCACAGACGGTAATCACCACGTCTGGCTGATACTGTTCACAGGCATCAATCGTCTTGCTGGATAAGCCTTTAGTCGACAAGCCCAGATTGTGCAGGGTTTCAAGCGTCAAGGGATGCACCTGACCGGAAGGTTTGCTGCCAGCACTGTAAGCGACCCAGCCTTCTGGCGCACGGCTATTGAACAACACTTCAGATAGAATGCTGCGGCAACTGTTCCCCGTGCATAAAAACAAAAATTTCATGAAAACTTACTCGCAATGGCTCTGAATCGATAGAGCGGAAGAATCAAATAAAACCGGAACGTCACTACGTTTCAGTACGTCCAGAATTTCAAAGCACCAGGCCGGTAATTGCGGATTGAGGCTGTAGTACACCCACTGGCTTTGCCGACGATCGTTGAGCAGACCGCAAGACCGCAACAAGGCCAAATGCCGTGAAATTTTTGGTTGGCTTAACTGCAGTTTATCGGTCAGATCACAGACGCATTGCTCTTTATTTTCCGCAATCAGCAGGACAATACTGAGACGTGTTTCATCAGATAAACATTTAAAAAACTGAACGTGGTCCATAGCTGCTCCCCTTCTATTATGCAAATATATACATATCCATATATATAGTAAATAGTACAAGTGAAAAATTATATCTGGATCAGGATATCACAGCCAGAAAGCGCTGGATTTAACAGTTTCCCTCTTCTTCCAATATAGAAAAACCAGCGACTTGAACCACTGGTTTTCTTCGCTACAACTTTAATTTTGAAGTTATTTATTTTTCTCGATCAGTTCCGCGATAGCCTGAGCTTCCAGAACTTTACCACTGGATACGATTTTACTGTCAATCATCAGACCCGGTGTGCTTAACAGTCCGGTTTCGGCAATCTGCATCATATCCGTGACATACTCAATGTCCGCTTTGACACCGGTGCTTTTCACTGCTTCTTCAGTTGCAGCCAACAGGGCCTTACATTTACGGCAGCCTGTACCCAAGACTTTAATTTTCATCTTCTATTCTCCATACATTTTATAAAAACCAGTTACCCAAAGTATTCAGGCTATAGCCAATAATCAAGATTCCCACAAAAACGATCCCTATAAACAGGCTCAATAAGCGGGTTTTCACCACCTGTTTTAACAGGATCAGGGATGGCAGGGAAAGTGCTGTTACCGCCATCATAAAGGCCAATACCGTCCCTAGCCCCACGCCTTTCGCCACCAAAGCTTCTGCAATCGGCAAAGTGCCAAAGATATCCGCGTACATCGGTATGCCTACGATTGTAGCAATCAGCACAGAATACCAGTGTTCCTGACCAAGCAAGGCGGTAATCCACTGTTCAGGAATCCAGTTATGAATTGCCGCACCAATTCCTACCCCAATCAACACATACATCCAGACCTTGCTAAAGATTTCCACCACCTGTTCCCAGGCAAATTCCCGGCACTCTTTCGCAGACATTTTAAAATCTTCATCACCCTGAGCTGTACTATTTTGCGTAACAAATTCAGTGACATACTTTTCCATTTTGAAAAAGCTGATGAGTGATCCACCAATAACTGCCAAAATCAGACCAAGAACCACATAGATCATGGCAATTTTCCAGTTAAAAATACTGGCCAATAAAATAATCGAAGCCAGATCGACTAAGGGAGATGAAATCAGAAAGGAAAAGGTCACCCCCACAGGCAGTCCGGCACGGGTAAAACCGATAAACAGCGGAATGGAAGAACAGGAACAAAATGGGGTAATGGTGCCGAGCAAGGCCCCCATGATATTGGCTTTGATCCCGGTCATGCGTCCCAGAATCTGCCGGGTGCGTTCAGGCGGAAAATAACTCTGGATATACGACAGGCTATAGATCAGGACTGAGAGCAGAATAAAGATCTTAAAAACATCATAAATAAAGAAGTGAATACTGCCACCGAGCCGGGTCACCACCGATAAACCGAAGACATTTTCGACCAGCCAGCGCACGCCTTCCGAGAGCCAGGTCATTTTAAGCAGCACATCATTCAGCCAGGCAAAAATCGCGATTATGCTTTCCATTTAAAGCTCCTGGTTTTAGGGGGATGAGATCAGGTCGATGCACTCATCGGCAGATTTTTGAACCATTGACCTGCGCAACAGTTTCCAGTCGGTAGCCTGTGTAAGATTTGAAAAATGGTACTCTCTGTCAAAACCTGATACGGGGAAACTGCCTGCTGATGATCCAATTCCTTTATCCTTCAAGAACCTATTTCATTCAGTATGTAAATGATATGGATCATCGTCCATGTGTTTTTCAGATAAAAAAGCTCCAATCAAGTTGAAGCTTTTTCGTAGGGGGGACACTTTATTTTACCCGATTGCCCTGTTGATCCACGATGATTTCACCGTCTTCTTTGGCAAAGGCTTTTAATTGTGGCGAAGGCAGAATATCCAGTACCACTTCCGATGGGCGGCATAATCGGGTTCCAAGCTCGGTAACCACCAACGGGCGGTTGATCAGGATCGGATGTTGCAGCATGGCATCAAGCAGTTTCTCATCGCTCCAGCCGGCATCATCTAGATTCAGCTCGGTATAGGGATCGACATTTTTACGGAGCGCATCTCTTACCGATAAACCTGCATCAGAAATCAGTTGAATCAGCTCATCACGAGAAGGAGGCGTAACTAGATATTCGATCACTTCAGGCTCAATTCCCGCATTGCGAATTAAAGCCAGCGTATTGCGTGAGGTGCCACAGGCCGGGTTATGATAAATTTGCACTTTTGGCATTTGATTCATGAGCTTTACCCTTATCAATGAATCATAGTTTTATATATGAATATACGCATATTCGCAATATAAAATATAAGATTTTCTAAGGAAGCTTTTAAATGGATTGATATGTGCTGAAAAAGTAGGGCATATCATCAATTAACTTAAGAAAAAAAATACAATATGGCTAAAAATCAAAGAGATTTTCTAAGTAAAAACTATTATTTTTCAGATTATTAAGAAATTTAATCCGTTTTAATTCTGCACTTAGCCCTATAAAAACTGCGACTTTTCCAACACAAATCCTGTAGTTTATTCCTAGGTTTTTGATCAAACGGTTATGACCCACAATTTACTTTTATCATGAAGACTGGTTATAAAAATTATAAAAGTCCCATGTCAAAAAACCTTAAGTTCGCAAGCGAGCGCCGTAGCGACCAACGTAAAAAAGTCATACAGGACGAAATTCTGCAGGCATAAACATTTATTCAGATGCATCTGCTCTTACCTTCCTTCTTTGAGGCGTATCAGCATCAACAACATCTTGCGATGCTGCAAACCGTAGAAGATGCTATTGAGAATAAAGCCAGCTCTGTTCGTCATAAGAAAATGCTGTATCACTGCTACCGCAAGCAGATCATGCTGTTTAATCAACGATATGACCTAGAGCTGGATCTGCCCTGCAAACAGTTGCTCAGCATTGAAGGGAATGGCTGCAACGATCCAGTTATGTGAGCCTGATTCATCAGAAGATCTGGCGCTACTGGAATACGGCACAGTACTTCTCTGATGAGGAGATCATTGGCAATGTACTGATCTCCAACATTCTGTTTTCCGGAATCTCCACGCCCCATAGCCTAGATGCCTTACTGGAACAGTTAAAGGAAGATTTGAGCATTCAATATCTCAAGGCCCTGGATCTGAAGTGCTGTTCCTGACACCTTTATCTCCAGACTATGGAGATCTGTATGATCACAATGCTCCGCTGAGAAAATCACGCACACTGGTTCTGGACAGGATCAGCCAGCTTTGGCTGGTTCGTTACCTTATAAAGTCCCTACCTGTACGCATGAATGCTTTCGACTATCTCAGGGTGGTCTTCAGGAAAATGGGCTTTACAGGGCAATATTCCGAGATCTCCAGGCTGTTGGATTCGGCAAGCTGTCACTAGGTACAGTTTCCTCACGTGGCACTGGATACCGCCTTGAGCTGCTGTCTAGAAGATAAAAATGAGACGTGCGGTTTAAGTCTGGCGTCCTTCAAAAATTATCTGAATCCACCACTGCTGTCAGACCCCTTAAGGATTTTTACCGCCGCGAAGAAAGTATCTGTTCAATCAGACAATACGGTCCGAAATATGCGCTTCACCTTGTATCACCGAGTTAGATTATTAGACAGTGATACAAGCTAGCGTCAGTTTTGTAGAAACATACCAAACCACCAGAAACAAAAAAACCTCCTAAATCGTTGAATTCAGGAGGTTTTTTGCTTTATACAACCTTATAGAAAGCTGTATAAAAAGTAATCTTGGTAGGTATATCCAGACTCGAACTGGAGACCTCTACGATGTCAACGTAGCGCTCTAACCAACTGAGCTATACACCTAGAATGCTTGGCATATTATAAATTTTTCCGACCGAAAACAAGCCTTTTCATTTAGTTTTTAAAACGTTCGCGCAAGTTTTAAGCAAATCCTTGAATTTTTTCACTTCTTGCTCAGTTATTGAGGTTCCCGAATAAAGATTTTTTTCAAAGATCTGGATGGCTTGAATAAATGCTGTCTGGTTTTCAACCTGAACCTGTTGGGATAAACGCTGCATCCAGTGATGAAAAGTTTCAGCAGGCAGCTTTTTGAGATCGTCAGCTAAAGATTGATTCAGCTGTTGAATCGCACGATCAAATGGAGGTTGCGCCTGTCGGGCTTTTAGATAAATTCTGAAGATATAGGCCAAAATCAATAGCGCAATACTGCCCAGTAAAATTATGACACTCGAATAAACTGAACCGAGGCCTAATTTTGATAACCAGTTTTGTTGTGATTCTGCATTATAACCCACCACCTTACTTTGCCATTGGTAGCTGGCATAATCACTCCAAACGCGTAGTTTGGTGATCCATAGATTATGCTGCGAGTTCCAGGTTGACTGATTTGCCGATACCCATGCATCCTGAGAAAGCAGGTTTTGCATGCCATCATCTATACGCTGTGGAGCGATCATCGCGGTTGGATCAAAGCGTTGCCATTTCTGATCAATCCAGACTTCTGTCCAGGCATGCGCATCAAGCTGCCGGACTTCCCAGGTCATGCGATCTGGTGCCAACTCCCCCCCCTGATAGCCGGTGACGACCCGTGCAGGAATCCCGACATAACGCATCAGCATCACAAAACTCGAGGCATAGTGTTCACAAAATCCCTGACGGGAATTAAACAGGAATTCATCAATCCGGTTTTGCCCCAATTGGCCCGGCTTCAGGGTATAAACAAAGTTATTCTGTCGATACCAATTCAAGACTTTCTGTACATAACTCCGAGGATCTTCCGCACTTTGCGCATATAGACGTTGTGCTAATTGTTGCGCTCGCGGGTCAAGCCGGCGCTGCACTTGGGTATTCGTTCGCTCGATATATTGCGTTGGCAAAGTCTGAGGGTCATATTCTGTCCCGATCCATTGTAACGAAATCGGTTCAACACGTTGCGTGAGCCGTCTCGGCACAATGCTCCAATCCTGACGGTTATAATAACGGCGTTCCACAGGTATCGATTTTTCCAACCCCATGATCCAGAACACCGAAGGATCCGCAGCCAAATATTGGTAGTTCCAGCCTGTAGGTACGGGTGAAGTATCCATCGGTTGTCGCATTAAAGGCTGCTGATTGACGAAACTGCTGGTCCAGCGTTGCCCATCATATTCATCTAGCACTAAAGCTCGCCAATAGAGTTCTGAGCGCGGCGGAAGCTTGCTGACATCACCAATAATCCGGAAAGCCAGTGAACTAGATTGGGATAATTCGGCAATATCCCCAGGTGACATACTGTCACTCATGCCGGTCATACCCTTATTTTCAGGAATGGGAATATGCCAAAGTGGCGGCAAGCGCGGAAAGAAAATAAATAGCAAAATGAAAAATGGAACGGCGTACAAGATAAACTTGCCCACATGCTTGGCATCCTGTTGCAATGCTGCGCGCTGAGTGATCTGCTCCTGTTCAAACTCACTGGTCTGAATCCGGTACAGGCCAATCAGACAGCTGATTAAACACAGCACAATCACGATCGCCATCCCAAAAGATTGGCTATATAGGAATGAGCTGGCAGCAACAAACAGGGCAAAATTAAACAGAATAATCAGGTCACGTTTATTTTTACTTTCCAGTGATTTAGCAAATAAAAAAGTAGATAAAACTGCTACCCCAGCCTCAACACCGATAAAACTATGATGGCTCAAATAAATACTGCCGAGTGCCAAAGCCGTCAGCAGGAAAGTACCCATTTTAGGAAATGGCTGCTGACGTTTCAGGAAAATCCAGATACACACAATACTAATCGCGAAAATAATACTGAGTAGAACCGAAATAAATGCCATCTGGGCGATGAGAATCAGGCCCAAAGTCAGCACAATTGAGGTCCGGATTTTTGCATTGATCATGAATTTACCCGCCTTAGGCCTGCGCCAACAATTGTTTGGCTTTCCGCAGTTGTTCTTCACCTGCGCCCTGAGGCAATTCGGCCTGTGGCAAATGCAGACTATACGCACATTGCTGCTGCTCGCATTGCTCGACCAGACCCATCACAAATTCAAGTTTTTCTTCATGTGACTGACTCGGCATATGTGCATAATGAATCTCGATACTGTGTTCATCCTGATATTGCTCAAAGACTTTGACATACAAGCCTTGCCCACGCGCAAACTGCTTCCAGGACACCGCCTGCAAGGAATCGCCTGACTGGTAATTGCGCAATTCACGAAACTCATCCATATCTGGTTCAAATCGGTTGAGATGATATTTATTTTCTGCAGTAAAAACTTCAGCTTTAGGCGCGATCCAAGCCGAATGCTGATGATAAAGATAGGTCCAGGCCCGAACCAGACCAAAGGGATAAACCGAATAAATCTGAATCACCGGATAATCAAACTTGCCACGTTGCTCTGCATAAAATGGTAAGATAAATTGCTGTTTTACTGCATTTAGATAAACTTTCGCTAGCTGATTCCCTGCTTTGATATACAAATAACGCGGGCGAAGTTGCTGTTGTTGAAAATAAAGATGTAGATTCACGCTATGACCGACCTGCCCCACATCATCCGCGATCAACTCGATTCTCAGGTCATGCAATTGCTTAAAAGTCAGGTAAAAACTGATACACAGCACAGCACTGATTAAAAAGCAGAAACCTAAAATCAGGTTATTGGCATAGTTCACCCCCGCCACAAAGGTGATGAAGATCAAAACCAGATACAGATAGCCCTGCTGATAAATAAATACCAGCACATCTTTCTGCGAGAGCTGTTTCTGCTGAGAAAATTGAAAGCGTTTGGCCAGCCATTTTTGCCAGGTTTTATCCAAGAGAGGACTCCTTTAGCTGACCGCAACCTGTTGCATCACATTAAACGTTTCAGCTTCACTCAAACCCAGACGATGCGAAGTCACCGCGACAAATACCGCCTGCACATCATCCGGTGTGACAAAAGCGCGTTGTTGAATCAGGGCATGCGCTTGTGCTGCACGCTTTAAGGCCAGAAGGCCACGCGTAGAAAGTCCATGACGGCTTTTACGAGTTTTTTCTGCGAGATCGAGCAAATATTCCTGAATAGCTTCACTGATAAATATCTGATGAGTCAGATTTTGCAGATCCAGAATTTCATCTTCAGTAAAAATATGTGCCAGACTGGCAATCAGGGCAAAACGAGATTCCTGCTGTAATAACAGTTTTTCTGCATGGCGCGATGGATAACCTAAAGACAAACGCATCAGGAAACGGTCCAGTTGGGATTCCGGCAAAGCATAGGTTCCACTTTGAAACAGCGGGTTTTGTGTGGCAATCACCCAGAAAGGTTTCGGTAAGGCATAACGCACCCCATCAATGGTGGCATAGCCCTCTTCCATGGCCTCGAGTAAGGCGCTCTGGGTTTTGGGACTACAACGGTTGATTTCATCTGCCAGTAAAATCTGGGTAAAAATTGGGCCTTGTTTAAACTCGAACTGATGTTCTTTCTGGTTAAACATATTAATGCCGATAACATCACTGGCCAGCATGTCATTGGTAAATTGAATCCGCTGGAACTTCAACCCTGCTAGATGTGCCAGACTGCTGGCTAATGTGGTTTTACCCAACCCGGGTAAATCCTCAAATAAGACATGCCCACCTGCAATCAGACAGCAAAGTGCCAGTTTGGTCTGAGCCTGCTTATCCAACACAATGGCATTAACTTCTTCAAAAAAACGCTGGATCTTGGGTGCACAACTTGCAATCTTTTGTTCAAGCCCTGTATTGATGTGTGCAATGTCGTTATTTTCCTTTTGTTTCATGCCCCAGATCACAATAAATTCCTTAATAAAACATGGCCTAAGATTAACATACACTGAAATTTAAATTTTCCCAAAAGATCAATCATCTGTCTGTGTAACAGGATAAAAATATTCGCTAGAAAATGACGAGGGTTCAAATACTAGAAGAGTCAAAATGATCAGGTGGAAAACATAGGGGGATACAGAAAAATAAACAAAATAGCCGACACCTGTAGAGATCATTTTTCTTTTCGCTCCAATGTCAAAATATCGACATATGCTCATTTATCTATTTGAAAAAAATCATACTTAAAAGGTATAGAGACTTAAGCGATTTCCTGGATTTTTATAAAAATTTTCTCAGCTAGCTCAGTCAATGACATCAGATTTAACCGAATCGTCTATTTCTCATATTAATTTTGCATGATAAAAAAAGCGCCCCGAAAGGCGCTTGCTATGAATTAATGATTAACACGGACACTTCTTCATATCACCACCCGCAGATGGATAACGGGAATCCACACAATGGCGATAAAATGTTTTCGGGTCCATAGCTTCCAGATCCGGATGATGCTTGCGCATATGCTCCACATAGGTCTGATAATCAGGGACACCAACCATCAGGCGGAAACTTTGCTGCAAACGTTGCCACAAGGTCGCAATCCGTGACCAGTTTTTCGGATTCAGGATTAAATCCTTTTGTGACATCACGGTCATTTTGATGATTTTATAAATCATCGTTTTCCCGCTTTTGGCAAACTTCAGATTCATAATATTCCCCTTAATGACCTTTCGCTGGCTGAATCTCTTCAGGATCGCGATAAATCGCTTCTGCTTCATGCACAGATGGCTCAGGATTGGCCAAGGCACGACGGATCACCCGAATCGCGGCAAACAACATCACAAAGGCCACAATCATAAAGAAAGCACAGAGTGCAGCATTGATCTGGTTTGACATCGCCACCGTCTGCATTTCTGCCACAGTTTTCGCTGGCGCCAGGATTTCATTATTGGCAATCGCCGTGTTGAAACGGTCAGCTTGCGCAAGGAAACCAATCTTTGGATTTTCGTGGAAAATCTTTTGCCAGCCTGCTGTCATGGAAGTGATGAACAGGAACACTGTCGGGATAATTGTCACCCAGACATATTTCTGTTTTTTCATCTTGAACAGAATGACGGTACCGAGAATGAGCGCCATCGCAGCCAGAATCTGGTTACCAATACCGAAGAGTGGCCATAAACTGTTAATCCCGCCTAATGGATCGACGACGCCCTGATAGACGAAGAAGCCCCAGCCTGCCACTGCAACCGCAGTACCCAACAGGTTTCCGAAGAAGTTATGAGATTGTTTTACCGCAGGAATCACGATACCGACGGTATCCTGAACCATGAAACGACAGGCACGAGTACCGGCATCAACAGCAGTCAGGATGAATAATGCTTCAAATAGAATCGCAAAGTGATACCAGAATGCCATCATTTCACGGCTGTTGAAAATTTCCGTAATGATATGTGCCATACCAATTGCAAAAGTTGGCGCACCACCAGTACGTGACAGAATCGAATTTTCACCGACTTCCTGTGCCAGTAAAGTCAAGGCTTCAGGCGTTACCACAAAACCAAGGGTTCGCACTGCTTCTGCTGCACTTTCTGCAGTAGTACCAAGCAAGGCTGCTGGTGAGTTAATCGCAAAATAAATTCCTGGATCCAGAATTGCAGCACAGATCAAGGCCATGATCGCTACAAAAGATTCCATCAACATGCCGCCATAACCGATCATACGGATATCGCGTTCGTTATTGACCAGTTTCGGTGTCGTCCCTGAAGAAACCAAGGCATGGAAACCGGAAATCGCACCACAGGCAATAGTAATAAACAGGAATGGAAACATAGAACCTGCGAATACAGGACCAGTACCATCAACGAATTTGGTAATCGCTGGCAGTTTCATTTCAGGCATGGCAAACAGGATACCCACGGCCAAACCTGCAATCACGCCAATTTTCAGGAAGGTCGACAGATAATCACGTGGGGCAAGCAATAGCCAGACTGGCAGTACCGAAGCAATAAAACCATAAATGATCAGCGCCCAAGTCAGTTCAGTGCCAGAAAGTGTAAAGAATGGCCCCCAATATGGATGTTGTGCGATGTTTTCACCGTAGATAATGCCCAGCATCATCAAGACGAAACCAATAATCGAAACTTCAGCAATTTTACCCGGGCGGATAAAACGCATGTAGATGCCCATAAAGATCGCAATCGGAATGGTGGCTGCAATACTGAACACACCCCATGGGCTGTTGGTTAGCGCTTTCACCACCACCAGTGCCAATACCGCCAGAATGATAATCATCACACCCAAGGCACCAAGCATCACGATAATACCGGCAAAAGTACCCAGTTCCTGCTTGGCCATTTCACCGAGTGATCGACCGTCACGACGGGTAGAAATAAACAGCACCAGAAAATCCTGGACTGCACCGGCAAGCACCACGCCGACCAGTAGCCAGATCGTGCCCGGCAGATAACCCATCTGCGCTGCAAGGATTGGACCGACTAAAGGACCTGCACCGGCAATCGCCGCAAAGTGATGGCCAAACAGAACGCTTTTATTGGTCGGCACATAGTCCAGACCATCGGCCAGACGATGCGCAGGCGTTAAACGGCGTTCATTCAGCTCAAATACTTTGGTGGCGATAAACAAACTGTAGAAACGGTAAGCAATGCTATAGACGCAGGCGGCGGCAAGTACCAGCCAGACTGCATTGACATGCTCACCCCGACTCAGTGCCAGGACTCCAAAGGAGACTGCACCCACAATGGCTACCAAAAGCCAAATCATTTTCGAAGTCAGCGTCGACTTCTTTTGTAAAGTTTCCATTCAATCCCTCATATTGTGATGCATACAAATCAGCGTGATTGTTGTTGTTCGAGGTACTGCTGTTTTCCCTTGCGACTTTACGCCTGTTCTTTTGCTTTTCCTCTACGACTTTGGCATAAAAAAAGGGATGATTTAAATCATCCCTCTCGATAATAGTCTATTTTCAAACCATTATGCACGTTCTAAATAGTCACCAGTACGGGTATCTACACGAACGCTTTCTTCTTGCTGTACGAATAATGGAACACGTACTACAGCACCTGTTTCAAGTTTCGCTGGCTTACCGCCACCGCCAGAAGTATCACCACGAACACCTGGATCAGTTTCAACGATTTTAAGTACGACGAAGTTCGGTGGAGTCACGTTTAAAGGCACGCCATTGAACAACATGATGGTACATTTTTCATTTGAATCGTCTTTTAACCATTTTGCAGCATCGCTCATTGCTGTTTTATCAGCTGCGATCTGTTCAAAGGTAACAGGATCCATGAAGTTCCACATTTCGCCATCGTTGTACAAGTATTCCATTTCTACTTCAACGATATCAGCCGCTTCTAGGTTCTCGCCTGATTTGAAAGTTTTTTCCAGAACTTTACCTGATTTAAGGTTACGTAATTTTACGCGGTTAAAAGCTTGGCCTTTACCTGGTTTTACGTATTCGTTTTCCATGATTGAACATGGGTTGCCATCAAGCATAACCTTAAGGCCTGACTTGAAATCATTCGTAGAATAATAGGCCATGACTGGCGCACTCCAAACTTACTAACTTTAATCTATTGATGCTATGGGCTGTTGCGATGTCATTTAGCAAGTCTGACACGAACATTGAGTTGCCACATGCACATTCATTTGATGTTGCGTATTCTAAATGAGCAATACACTTTGCCGCAATGAAAAAATCCGCTTTCACCCACTCAGGCTGTTTAAGTTACAATCAGACATGAAAATCCTTTGTTTATTCATGTCTTGCTCAACGTTAAAATACCATCAGGCGAGCACGAAGATCAGCATAGCTGAATCACTCTTTATTTTATAGCGCAGTGGATTATTGCGCTTCCGCACAAACTGTTAAACTGTGCCCATCAGGCTTTGTCCTCTCACTTATTATTGTTAATCTTCCGGCATGACGAACTATTTATATCAAGAACAAAACTGGCAATCACAGCTCAGCGACCTGATCACTGATCCACGCGAACTGCTTGAAGTGCTGCAACTCGCACCTGAACAGCTTCTCTCAGGCGCCATTTTAGCTTCTGAACAGTTTAAACTGCGCGTACCACGTGCTTTTGTGGGCAAAATGCAGACCGGAAACCCTTTAGACCCATTGCTTTTACAAGTGCTGCCCCATCATCTGGAACTGGAAGAACATCCAGGATTTGTTACCGATCCCTTGGGCGAAGAACAGGCCAATCAGCAACCCGGCGTACTGCACAAATATAAATCCCGTTTCTTGCTGACCTTGACTGGTGCCTGTGCCGTGCATTGCCGTTATTGTTTCCGCCGACATTTCCCCTATCAGGAAAATCTGCCTAAAAACGAAGACTGGATAAATATCAAGCAATATCTGGAAAGCCAGCCTGATATTAATGAAGTAATTCTGAGCGGCGGTGATCCATTAACCTTATCGAACCGGAAATTAAAAACCTGGATTGAACGACTAGAATCAGTACCACATCTCAAATTCTTAAGAATACATTCACGAGTTCCTATTGTGATCCCCAACCGAGTCGACGAAGAGCTACTTAGCATGTTAAAAAACAGTAGGCTACGTATTATTCTGGTGGTACACTCAAACCATGCATCGGAGCTGGATGACTTCACTTGCAAGCGTTTAAACCAACTGGTTCAACAGCAGATCACCGTTCTGAATCAGGCAGTTTTATTAAACGGGGTGAATGATTCTGCTCAGGTTTTAGTAGATTTAAGCTATCGCTTGTTTGATGCCGGGGTCATGCCTTATTATTTACATGTACTTGATAAAGTAAAAGGTGCGCATCATTTTGATTTGGTGCCTGACCATATTAATGAGATTTATACAGAAGTTTTAGCGAACCTTCCGGGGTATTTGGTTCCTAAACTGGTTCGAGAAATAGCGGGCGAGAAGAATAAGACACCGCTTTTTGGGGTTTCAACATTTTTGAGTTAAATAATAAAGATGAGCACGCATACTTCAGACATTTTTCAGACACCGACGGAACTTAAACGAGAGCAGTTGAGCTTTTGCCCAACCACTGCCAAGGCTTTGCAGGAATGGGTTGCGGGCATTTCGATTCTACAGCTGGGGAATTCATCCAAATCCCTGTTTAATGCCCTATTGGAAGTTTCCGAGCTGAAATGTACAGAAACCCTGCGCTTTGACCTGATTCAGGTCTTGCATCCTACCCTTGAAAATGTTCTGACCAGTCTGGAAAAGCATTTTGTCAATCAGGGACTGATCACATCGGATCGTAATGACCAGATTATTGAACTGGCCATGCTGCTGCGCAGTCATTTTGCCAAAATTTATATTGACATCGTCAAACGCTGTAATCATCAGCTGACCCATCAGAAGTTTTCGCTATTCTCTCTGGGTAAAAAGAAAAGCATTCAAACTGCCCGAATGGTGTCGATTTATTATGCCCTGCAACAACTCACACTTCTGTTATATCAACAGCATATGCTGTATAGCACGCCAGGTCTGGGACAATGGCTGGCTGCCCATCAACTGCTTGAATGTGCAATAAACAATAATTTCTATCAAAGCAATATCAATCAGGTATTAGGCACCCAGCATGAAATCCAGAATATTGCACATGCCTATGCACAGCTGATTTTACTGGATATCTTCAATACTCATCAGATCCGGCCTGCAGAAATTCAGGGCTTGTATGTATGCAGTTTTGACTGGGCCAAACTGGTGCAGATCCTGCCGAAGGAAACCACGCTGTCCCGTTATGTGGTTGATGCCAGCAAAGACCATCCACCGATCTTTAACACCCATCAAGAGCCACAGTTTCAGCCGAGCTTCTATATTTCCACACAGAACCTGATGGATCATTTAACGGGTACTCAAAGCAAAAATGCCCAGTATCTATCGCGAAATGAAAAACTGTTCCTGACCCCTGCACTGCATTTTCATATCTACAATCTGCTCTCGAACAATGTTGAGCGTCGTCATGAACGTTATGAATATTCAGCACAGATCAATATCTGCTTTGGCTTAAGCGTGGCGCATTTTTACCTGTCTAAAGGTAAAAACTTCAACGAAACCCTGGAACTCGATGCCAATTATAATTTCCAGAGCGAAAGCAGTTTTGTCAGCTCGATGGAAAACACGATTCCAAGTGCCTTTAGCAGTATCAAGGCGCTCGATCGTGAAACGAAACAGATCCATAGCGCTGAAGTTCTGGATATCAGTGTCAATGGTTACCGGATTAAATGGACCGGTGTTACGCCTGCCAATTTAAAAACCGGTGAATTTATTCTGGTTCAGGAAAAAACCCAGAGCCAGTGGCGTGGCGGTGTGATTCGCTGGATCAAGCAGTCAACGGATAAGAGCCTAGAAATCGGACTAGAAATTCTGGCACAAGAACTCTTTCCTTGCGCGGCCTATGCACGTACTGAACGTCATCATGTCAATTATCAACCCGCACTCTTGGTGAAAATGACGCAACTTGATCAGGTTTCGACCAGTCTCATCGTGTCTGGCTCCCAGATGTTTAGGGAAAAACAAACGATTCATTTACGTCTCGGTCAGGAAGAACTCAAAATCTATCTGACCAAAGCACAACTGATTACGCAGAGTTTCATCCGTTTTGATTATGAATTATTGAATGATCAGGAAGAAGAGATGATCGAAAACTTTATCGATCAGCACATGAATGAAAGCAGAAATCATGATTTATGGGAAGCATTGAAGTGAGAAATCCATTATTGTCTAAAAAGTTAAAACGTACTGAAACACGTTTACTGATTATTGATGATAATCAAATTAGATATAACCAAATCCGTGATCTGCTGACCAGTAATGATTATCAGGTAGATGCTGTCCTGCTGGATGATCTGCAATCTTTTGAAAAACAATTAAATTTCAACTGGGATCTGATTATTTTTGGGCGTGCCTACGACCTGAAATATGAACAGGCCTTAAGTTTGGTGCGCCTTTCGCAGCAGCCTAATCTGCCGATGATTTTGCTTAAACCGGATGATTACCAGGCTGAACAATATGCGCAATATATCCGTAAAGGGATCTATGACATTCTCAATTTTGACTACCTGGAACGCTTTTATGTGGGACTGGTTCGAGCATTGTCATTTAGCCGTTTGTCACAGTCTCAGCAACATTTAATGACGGAGCTGGAAACAGCACAAATTCAGGCACAATCTTTGGTAGACGACAGCAACCGTGCTGTTGCAACCATTCAGGAAGGGATTCACATTCAGGCGAATGCGGACTACCTGAAACTGTTTGGCTTGCAAAATGAAGATGAGATCATTGGTCTACCTTTACTAGATCTGCTCCAGCCTTCAGATTTGAATGATTTTAAAACCCGTTTCAAAAAGATCTCTCAGGGTCAATTTGATTTAGGTCGAGTCGAGATTCAGTCTCTGAATCCGCATGTGTCCGCATCTAACCCATTAAAACTGGAATTCTTGCCTTCAACTGCTGAAGAAGATGCAGTACAAATTAGCATTGATACTCAATCTCAAACAGTTTTTTCCGAGAAAACTCCTGGAAAACCAAGTGTTTTTCAGTCACTTAAACGTGAACTGAACAAGCAGTCTGCACCGGTGAATGCCTTAGTCACTTTCTCTTTAAGTGCATATGACCCGGAAGTTCTACAATCTGACTGGGCCACTTTTAATGGGTACTTTGATGCAGTCAAAGAATTCCTCAAGGAACAGACCCATATTCCCCTGTTTAAACTGGAATATGATGTCGTTGTCGGTCTGTTTCAGGCAGACTCTAAAGCAATTCTTGAATCCAAACTGATCAGTTTAAATGCCTTAAGCAAACCGCAACTCATTACAGTGGGACAAAAGTCATTCCCTCTAAATTTGCGCTTGGGCTATGTCATGCTTGAACAGGGTTTGCAGGATGAAATGCACTGCAATACGCTGATTGGACAAGCATTCTCGACATCTTTACCTCAAGCAGAAGCTGTACCTGAATTTAAACTTGATATTCCTGCGTCACTGAGCAGTCCGGTTGCGGTAGAAATGCCAAGTATAGATTTCAGTGTTGCTGAAACACCAGTTGCCAGCCCAACATTGGCAGCCGTCAGTCCAGCAGTCACGTCTATTCCTAGCGCTACACCTTCTATTTTGAAAGCCTTAAGTGAATGTCTGGAACGTGGTGAGATTCATTTAAAGTATCAGCAACTCTATGATAAAGAAGATACGCGTTTATATACCTATGAAGTGACCAGTGGCTTTATTTTTGAGAATAAATGGCAGGATATTTCTAGCCTTTTAGAACTTCATGAAGATGATGAACTGTCCATTAAACTGGATCGCTGGATTCTGGTTGAAGCCAGTAAACAGCTACACAACTTTATTACCCAGTATCCTGATGCAAGCTTAATTGTCAATTTGAACCGTGCCGTACTATTTAAAGACCGCACCTTCCCGGAATTTATTTCCAAGCTGATTACGATTATTCGCAGTAAAGTGAAGCATCCGCTAATCTTGCAATTCTCAGAAGAAGATATTTTACTGAATCAACAAGATGCACAAAAATATCTACGCGTGCTGTATGAACATGGCGCACTGATTGCACTGCGTGATTTTGGTCAATCCATGTACAGTCAAAATTTACTGCGCGAACTTGAACTGGATGGTGTCAGCTTACATTCAAACTTAACCAATATGCTCAATAAAGATACCGAGATTGAGCAACTACAGGAAAAAATTACCAGCTACAATGAAATCAAGCCACTCAATATTCTGATCCGTGAATTAAATGATATGACACTGTTCGCGAATGCCTGGAACGTGGATGCCCGCTTTATTCAGGGGAATTATTTCCAGAAAAAACTTGATCATTTGATTGATGTGCAAGAGCATTAAGTGCTGCTACAAACCTGCAACTTAGAAAGTGGCATGATCATCTTCTGAATTGCAGGTACAAAAAAACGGGCTGAACACCCGTTTTTTTTATTTTGGGTATTAACGTTTAACAGAACGTGACATACCAGCAAAACGTTGTTTGAACTTGTCGATACGACCGCCAGTGTCAACGTTCTTCTGCTTACCAGTGTAGAACGGGTGGCAAGCTGAACATACGTCTAGATAAAGAGTTTCTTTACCAAGAGCTGAACGAGTTTCGATTACGTTACCACATGAACAAGTAGCAACTAAAGTTTCATATTTTGGGTGAATATCGGCGCGCATCGTCGATTACTCCATTAGATTCAAGAAGGTTTAGCTGTCATCGCTATTGATCACTCTCAAATGAGGAAGCAGGAACATCGTTCATGCAGATCAACACCACAACAGACCATTCTTTTGGCCCACCGAGACGGATACCGTCAGAGCTAAGCACAACAAGTGGGCATTATTATACGTGAAACGAATTCAATATGCGAATTATTCTTCAGCTTCCAATCCACTCTCTTTGGCCCACAGATTGGCAATAATCCCGCAGACCATTAACTGAATCTGATGGAAAATCATGATCGGCAAGACAATCATGCCCAGCGGCTGGCCAATAAATAAAATTTGCGCCATTGGTACGCCACTGGCCAGGGTTTTCTTGGAGCCACAGAAGAACACCGTTTTCTGATCAGCGCGATCAAAGCCCAGCCAGCGTGGAATATAAAGTGATAATAGCATCACAATGGTGAGTAACACCGAACAAGCCAGCAATAACAACAATAAGGTACTCAGGCTCACTTCATTCCACAACCCGGCCACTACGGCGCTACTAAAAGCTCCATACACCACCAATAAAATAGAACCTTGATCGAAGACCTTGACGATTTTTGGCATTTTCATCATTTGCGGATAGATCCATGGACGCAGAATCTGCCCTAAAATAAATGGCACCAAGAGCAGCAGTGTAATCTGGATAATCGAGGAAGTCGGATCAAAACCATGATCAGATTGACCGAGAATAAAAAATGCTACCAATAGCGGAGTAATAAACATCCCGATCAAATTGGAAAAAGAGGCACTACATACCGCCCCGGCGACATTGCCATGAGCCACTGAAGTAAAGGCGATCGAGGATTGCACAGTGGATGGCAGGAAACACATAAACAGGAAACCCCAATACAGCTCCTGTCCGAGCATTGGCAATAAAATCGGCTTGGCCAGAAGTCCGAGAATTGGAAACAGGGCAAAAGTTAGCGCAAAAACCAAAGTATGCAATTTCCAGTGCATAATGCCTTGCACCACGGCTTCACGAGACAGTTTGGCGCCGTGCAGGAAAAACAGGATGGCAATCGCTCCTGTCGTTACCCAGCCAAAGACTTCAGCCGCCTGCCCCGAAACTGGCAGCACACTGGCCAGCAAAACCATCACAAACAACAGTATCGTAAACCGATCCAATGCCAAGAACTTAAGCATATCCCTATAATCCCTCAGATTTTATTGTTTGATATAAAAATGCCCGGCTATCTTAACAGATGCCGGGCCCATGCTATGCACTCAGATTGATGTAATATTTTCATCTATACATGAATGCATTTCATATATCTCGCCACATCACACTTAGTTATTACGTGCATTGTTGTCTTGCTGAATCAGCTCGATCTTGTAGCCATCTGGATCTTCAACAAATGCAATTACAGTCACGCCACCTTTCATTGGGCCGGCTTCACGCACCACATTACCGCCACGCGCTTTAATCTCTTCACACGCCTTGTATGCATCATCGACTGCAATTGCGATATGACCATAAGCATTGCCCAGTTCATAGCTGTCTGTATCCCAGTTATGCGTCAATTCCAGTACGGTGTGATTTTCTTCATCGCCATAACCGACAAAAGCCAGGGTAAAACGGCCTTCTTCGTAATCACGCTTACGAAGCAAAGTCATGCCAAGTACTTCAGTATAGAACTTGAGAGATTGTTCTAAATTGCCTACACGTAACATGGTATGCAGCATGCGCATATTAATCATCCTTCTGTACAGATTGTTGTTGGTGTTCACCGAGCAGTTTTGCGACCCAAACCACCAGAATCAGGATCGGAATCCCAATTAAAGTGGTCATCAGGAAGAAATTCGGATAACCGATATTGGTCACTATAGTACCCGAATATCCGCCTAAAATCTTAGGGGTCAGGGTCATGAGTGAGCTAAAAATCGCATATTGAACAGCGGTAAATGACACACTGGTCAAGCTTGACAAGAATGCAATAAACGCAGCACCAGCCAGCCCTGCAGCCAGATTATCGACAATAATGGCAAAATAAAGCCACTTGTCGCTATAAGGTTTAATTACCTTACCACTGACTTCGACCGTATCTGAACTGTTGCCATCCACCACTGCCAAGGGCTGAATATCGACATCCAGATTCTGGGTATTGCTCAGCTGATCATTGACCTGATAAACATGCGTTGTTTGCTGAAGTGCCTGATCATCTTGCATCAAAACTGCACTGATAATATGTGCAGGTGACTGAATCAGTTGCTGTGCAGGAATCGCGGCAGTAAATACGCCTTCACTTTCCAGTTTTGCCTCAATATTCTGATCATTGATTTGCAAAACAATCTTTTGATTCTCTTGCAGTGCTTCACCGACATACTGGCCACGCACCACAATGGTCTTGTCCTGTTCAGCTACAGTGAGTGTATTGTCACTGGTAATCGGCAGGATCTGTAACTGGGTGCTGCCCTGTTCTGCAGTCAAATACGGCATACTGACCTGCACAGGCGCTTGATTGGTATTATCTGTATTAAGATAAGCGGCTGACACTTGCAGCTGTTTACTCTGCGCCAGCACAGCACTCGATATATCCAGCTTCCAGTAACCAACTTCATCGGTCTCTGCCTGATAAACCTGATTACCGGCTTTAACTTCGACAGCTGCCAGTTTTTCACCAGACTTGACCAGTCCGATAAAAATCAGGTTGGTGGAACAGGCCAGCACGGCACCGACAAACATCAATTTCATGATGTTCATTTTCTGGGCCAATAGACCACCAAGGAATCCACCGACTAAAGAGAAAATCACCCCATAGACTTTAACCGCCTCGGCAATCTGTTCTTTACTGAAATTCAGGTCCTGATAGAACACATTGGAAATGATGCCGGCAATAATATCGGAGACCCGATAAAAACCGATCAGCAATAACAAGACCAACGCCAGTTTCAAGCCGTAACGTTTAAAGAAATCTGCAACCGGATTGACCCAGGTTTCATAGGCCATCTGCTTGTTAACCGCACCTATTTTTACCAAGCTTGCACCAATCGCAAATGCGACAGCACCTGAGCCAATAAAGCGTAAGGCCTCAAAACAGAACAAGGCAAAGGTATCTTGAATGGCGAATTGTTCGGTGATGCTGGCCACCAGATTACCTGAATAGATATAGCTCAAGACAAAACTGATTACCGCCACAAAAAATACGGCGACTAAACGGAAATAATCATTGCGCACATAGTGTTTGCGCACACGGTCAACCTGCGGCTCCCGAATGGACAGTGTGGTGATAATACCGACCAGCATGACAGCAGCCATCGCCAGATAGGTCCATTTCCAGGCATCGTAAATATAATTGCCTTTGGCAGTACCTAGATATGCAGCAAGAAACAATGCCCCTGCACCAGCGACAATCATGCCGATCCGGTAACCGGCATTATAGGTGGAAGCCAATACGGTCTGCATCTGCGTTTCCGCCAACTCAATCCGGTAGGCATCGATCACAATATCCTGCGTTGCTGCGGAGAAACCAAGCAGGACTGCACCGAGCGCCATTTGCTGTAAATGTGTTGCACCCAAAGCCGGATCAGAAAAGGCCATAATGGAAATGGCACAGACAATCAGAATCTGCGCAATCAGCAACCAGGCACGACGACGTCCCAGAGCCTTGGTCAGAAATGGGACTGGCAGTTCATCAATGAGCGGTGCCCAGACGAATTTAAACGAATAGCCCAATGCGGCCCAGCTAAAGAAAGTTACTGCACTTTTGCTGATTCCGGCCTCACCTAACCATAAAGACAGACTGGAAAAAATCAGAAGAATCGGCACACCAGCCGAAAATCCCAAGAACAGCATGATCAATGCACGTCGATCTAAAAATGCTGTAAAGGCGGATTTCCAACCCGTCGTTTGTGTTGTCATTGCTTTATTATTTTCCACAGAAAAACCAATTGCTGCTATTCAATCCTGTAATAGCGTATCTTTCAACAAGATTTATATATTTATCACATTTCCGGTTTTTTATTTTCGGGCAAAAGCGACATGTTGGCTTGAATTTTTCAAGTAAATCTGTATACCTTAACTCTTATCAACGTAATATTTCGTTTTGGATTTTCAACAGTGACCCAGAGACTCGATCAAATTAATTCCTCTATTGCCAGCAACACCAGCACAACTCCACAAAAAATCCGCTCAGATTTACTTATCTCTGCATTTGAACAAAGCGAAATTAAAAATACTCTGGACCATACCCGGTTAATATCCACCCAGCTGACGCATATTCCAAACCTAGAAAAAATTCCTGCGTCAACCAAACGGATCAAACCCCTGAATAACTTTTTGGGCCAAGATCGTGCACGTGCCTCAGTTGAGGCCGGGATTGCCCTACCTTATTCCGGTTATAACATTTTTGCCGTCGGTACAGCAGGACTCGGAAAACGCACCATGGTGAAGCGTTTGCTGCAGCAGCACGCCAAAACTATGGAAACCCCGAATGACTGGGTGTACGTCAATAACTTTCAGAACCAGCGTCAGCCGATTGCACTGGAACTGCCTCCGGGTCAGGGTCCAAAATTCCAAGCCATGTTGAATCAAAGCTGGCAAACCATTCTGAAACAGCTTGAGCGCCGTTTTACTGCAGAGACCTATCACAACCGCATTGAAATGATTCGCCAGGAAACTGGTGATGAGCAGCAGCAGGCGCTCATCGAACTGACCAAGGAAGGCGCAGAACTGGATCTGAAGCTGATCTCTCGACATGATGAGCACTGTTTTGTCCCTGTGCATCTGATTGATGACAAATTGCAGGAAATGTCTCAGGAAGATCTGAATGCCTTAAGCAACAAAGATCGTGCCGAACTGGCGTCCAACATGCGCTATATGGACAAGAAACTGGAACGTCTGGGTTTGCATCTGGGTGATCTGGAAGATGATGCACGCGATCGCGTACAGATCCTGAACCGCGATATCGCCAAGCAGGTGGTCTTACCGCGAGTCGAACAGATTCTGGCGAAATTCAAACACGTGGAAGGTCTGGAACATTATCTGAAGTATTATGCTGAAGACATTATCAATAATGTTGAAATTGTGCTGGAACAGGAAGAAGATGACTTCACTCCGGCACTGTTCAGTCGCGTTCCCGCACGTTATCAGGCCAATGTGATTATTACGCACAAGCCGAACAGTGGCGCACCGGTGATCTTTGAAGATTTTCCAACGCATTACAATTTATTGGGACATGTAGAACAACTGACCCAAAATGGCACGATCACTACAGACTTCACCCTGATTCGTCCAGGGACATTGCATAAGGCCAATGGCGGTTTCCTGATGCTGGAAGCGGAACAATTGCTGGAACAACCCTATGCATGGCAAGGCTTGAAGCGCGCGCTTAAATCGGGGCATTTAAAACTGTCCTCGCTCGAGCATATGATCACGCTGACCGGCAGCATTTCGATTGAACCTGCTTCGATTCCATTGAATATCAAGGTCATCTTACTGGCTGAGCCTGAAATTTATTATGAAATTTTAGAGCTTGAACCCGAGCTGGGCAGCATCTTTAAAATCCGTGCTGATTTTACCGATACATTACAACGTAATGACGATAACGAGCAGGCCTATATGCAGCTGATTGCCGACTATGTACAATCGGATAAATTACTGCCTTTTGACCGTTCTGCTTTAGCCGCCTTGCTCACAGATTCCAGCCGTCAGGCCGAAGATCAAAGTTCATTGTCATTACACGCCCTGACGCTGGGCGATCTGATTCGTGAAGCACATCATCATGCCTTCCAGGCCGGTGACAAGATGGTCTCGGAAAAACATATCAATACCGCACTGGATCACCGTAAATATCGTCTCGGCTATTTACGTGAACTGTACTGGCAGGATCTGACCCGTGGTACCCAATTGATCGAAACCCGTGGTCATCGTCTGGGCCAAATCAATGCCCTGTCGGTGATTCATTATGCTGATGTTGAGTTTGGTCTGCCTTCACGACTGACTGCTTCGGTGTATCAAGGTGGCGGTGATATTTTGGATATTGAGCGCAGTGTAGAACTTGGTGGCTCTTTACATGCCAAGGGTGTGTTGCTGATGTCATCTTTCCTGAAAGCACATTTCGGCCGTGAACAGACCCTGCACTTCTCTGCTGCGCTGGCCTTTGAACAAAGTTATGGTCAGGTCGATGGTGACAGTGCCACGGTAGCGGAACTTTCTGCCTTACTTTCTGCCATCAGCCAGTTACCGATTGATCAATCCTGGGCCATTACCGGTTCCATGAACCAGCTGGGACAAGTACAGCCGGTAGGTGGTGTGAATGCCAAAATTGAAGGTTTCTTTGATGCTTGCAAGTTACAAGGTCTGACCGGAAAACAAGGTGTGATTATTCCGCGTCAAAATATGCAACATCTGATGCTGCGTAAAGATGTCACCCTTGCCGTGGAAGAGGGTCAGTTCCATATTCATGCGATTGATACCATTGATCAGGCGCTGGAAATCCTGATGGCGCGTCCTGTCGGGACGCTGGATAAAAAAGGTCGCTATAGCAAAAATTCAATCTATGCCGCAGTAATGGCACAGCTGGATTATTGGCAAGCGATTGAAGATGGTGCCGAACTGGTCGAAGTGCCGAAGAAAAAGAAGAAGAAAAAAAAAGACAAGAAGCAAATCGTCGAGCCACAAACTGAAGTTGAAGCTGATGCTTCGACAGTTGAAAAGCCGGATGCAGCGACAGAGGATTAACTCTGACCTTGCTCCAGATAAAATAGAGATAAAAAAAGCGCTTCTCAATGAAGCGCTTTTTCACATCTGAACTTAATTTAATACAAAATTAAGCATCAGCTGCCGGGCTGTACTGTTCAACTAAAGGCTTTAATTCACCTTTTTGGAACATGTCGAGCATGATATCACTACCACCGATCAACTCACCATTGATCCAAAGCTGTGGAAATGTCGGCCAGTTGGCGATTTGTGGTAACATCGCGCGAATGTCCTGGTTTTCCAGAATGTTTACATAAGCAAACGGACGACCAATTTGACTGAGTGCTTCTACTGCACGTGCAGAAAAACCACATTGTGGAAATTGCGGTGTGCCTTTCATGTAAAGAAGTACTGCGTGTTTTGCAATTTGGTCACGAATTAACGCTTCGGTATCGCGTGCTTGTTCAGTCATTGATAAATCCTCAACTCATCTGTCTCGCATTATACCCAAATCCAGGCAAAACAGTATGTCTAAAGCAATAATTCCAATTTTATTTACAATTACCCTTTAAATCTGAGCGGGTTTTTGCTTATATAAGTTTTTCTTTCCACCTAACAGTTAAGAGTTAGTCATGAATAATATTACCCTCGCACCGGTACAAACTGATCAACCGTCTCATTTGATGCCTGTTTTTGGCCGTCAACCGATCAGCTTTGTCCGAGGACGAGGTGCATATCTTTATACCGAAGATGGTACAGAGTATTTAGATGCATTAACCGGCATTGCCGTATGTGGTTTGGGCCATGCACATCCAGTCATTGCCGAAGCGATTGCTGAACAGGCAGCGACCCTGATTCATACCAGCAATCTATTTGAAGTGCCTTGGCAAACGGCTGCCGCACAAAAACTGGCTGAAGTTGCAGGCATGGAAGAAGTATTCTTCTCGAACAGTGGTGCAGAATCCAATGAAGGTGCAATCAAAATTGCACGTAAATTCGGTCATATGCAAGGCATTGCTTCACCAAAAATTATTGTTGCTGACCAGTCTTTCCATGGTCGTACCATGGCCACCTTGTCTGCTACAGGCAATAAAAAAGTGCAAGAAGGCTTTGGTCCGCTGGTTGAAGGTTTTATTCGTGTACCTTTTGGTGATATCGAAGCAATTGAAGAGGCTGCGATTAATCACCCGGATATCGTGGCGATTTTGATTGAGCCTATTCAGGGTGAAGGCGGTGTGAATACCACACCTCAAGGTTTCAGCTATTTAGAAGAAATCCGTCAAATCTGTAACCAGCACAACTGGCTGATGATGCTGGACGAAGTGCAAACTGGTAATGGCCGTACCGGTAAATATTTTGCTTACCAGCACACCAATATTATTCCGGATGTACTGACCACAGCCAAAGGCTTAGGAAACGGTTTCCCGATTGGTGCGGTAATGACCCAAGGCCGTGGTGTCGGCGTATTAACTGCTGGAAATCACGGTTCTACCTATAGCGGTACAGCACTGGGTTCGCGTGTGGTCTATACCATTCTTGATATTATGCAAAAAGAAAATATCGTCGCGAATGCTGCTGAAAAAGGTGCTTACATCGTTGACCAACTGCGTAACAAGCTGGCAGATCAAAATGTCATCATACGTGGTTTCGGTCTGATGATCGGGATTGAATTACCAAAAGAATGCGGTGATCTGGTTGCGATTGCACGCGATGAATACAAGATGATTATCAATGTCACTGCAGGCAATGTTGTTCGTCTGTTGCCTACCCTGAATATTACCCAGGAGCAGGCAGACCAATTGATCGAACGTCTGGTGAAAATGATCAAAGCTTATTTGGCATAAAGCCCTAGCCTAAAAATTAAAAAAGCCGCTCTAAAGCGGCTTTTTTATTATTCTGCACTCTATGATGCGTTTTGTAACATACGTCCGCCAGAGATCTGGCTAAAATATTGTTTCAGGGTATCAAGACAACGAAGAATTTTTGTCGGTTGTTGTTCACGTTTCGGAATAACCGCATACAGTGTAATCGATGGCAGTCTCCATTCAGGCAGAACTTCAACTAAAGTACCGTTAAGCAAATCCTTTTTAGCATCAAGATATAAAACCTTGGCAATCCCATTACCCTGCAAGCACATCGATTTTGCAACCAAACCGTTATTGGTACTGAAACGGGATTTCAGTTCAAACTCGGCTTTTTCTGCAGTATTCACATGTTGGAAATGATAATACTGATGGTTTTTAAGATGCGTTAAAGGCAAGACCTCATGATTTTTAAGATCATCAGGTTTCGAAATAATGGTGCTTTGATTAATATAACTCGGTGTCGCCACCAGAATTTGCTCAATCTGCATCAATGGCACAACCTGAAGATTATGCTCATCATTTTTCTGTTCAAATCTTAGGGCGATATCAACCCGCCCATCCAACAAATCAACCTCATGATTGTTTGTTTCTAAATGTACTGCCAAGCCGCGATGTGCAGCTATCCAATGAGAAAGTGCAGGAATCACATGATTCGCGCATAATTCTGGCAAAGAAACGATACGCAGCTCACCCACAAGATCATCACGTAACTCATTGATCCGGACTTTACCGCGTTCAGCAGCAGATAACATTTCTTGACAGCTATGGAAAAAAGCTTGTCCCGCTTCGGTCAGACTTAATTTTCTCGTCGAACGATTTAGAAGTACGACTTCCATATCGTGTTCTAATGAGCGAATTTGTTGACTGACGGCGCTGGTCGTAATCCCTAATTCACGGGCAGCACCGCTGAACGAGTTTTTTTCCACAACGCAAGCAAAGACACCCATTGCTCGAAGTTGATCTAACATAAATTTCCCTCTAAACTTATGAGGTGCTCCATCATTTGATAAAAGCAACTTATTGTATTATACGGCGAAATTTACACTTTGCATTATTTATTTAATTGTTTGGTAAAACTGCAGTAGGATTAATAGGTTTGCCGTCTAAGCGCACCTGAAACTCAAGCATGGTACGGTTTGTACCAGTTGATCCCATTTCTGCAATTTTTTGACCAGCCGTTACATTTTGGCCACTTTTCACATTCAATTTACTGTTATGTGCATAAGCGGTGATATAGCCATTGATATGCTTCACCAACACCAGATTGCCATATTCTTTCAGGCCATCAGCGGCATACACCACCTGCCCGTCTGCTGCTGCAAATACCGGATCGCCGACATTGCCACTATAGCGGGTGCCCTTGATATTAGAAGCTAAATTGTATTGCTGAAGAATCGCACCATTCGATGGTTTTACCCAACGTAAACCTGCAGCCGTAGATACTGGCGTAACCGGTGCAGATGTATTGACGCGTGGTGTGGTTTGTACTGTGGTTGCTGGTGTCACCGGTGCCGGTGTAGGCACTGCAATTGTTTGACGCTGGATTGGCGCTGCCTGAGTCATAGCCTGAGTACTGGTGCTACGGCGCGCAGTATTGCTTTTCAGGCGGATTGATTGTCCGACATAAATCCGGTAAGGCGCACTGATATCATTCATCTCGGCAACACTGATATAGTTCAGTCCATAACGTGCTGCAATCCCACTCAATGTATCTCCTGAACGCACCGTATAGAAATCAGGAGCTGTTGCATAACGCGTTGCATTATTCACCTGGGGTTTGGTGGCACAACCGGTAATTACTCCTGTAGAAATAACAACGGTCGATAAAACGAGGGTTTTAATCAGGGTTGCAGGCGAAGCTACGACACATTTCGGTAACACCAAGAACATTATCTTCCTCTCTAATGCTATACGGTTGCAAAATTCCGTTAAGATTAGCAAAGTTTTACGGCAATATACTTGCAATCGCGAGTTTTTCACAAAGTTATAACACTAAGGACGCATTTTCTGCCAATTGTGTTTGTAAATTCCGCAGACTCTCATAATTGGTAGCATCCATCTGAATCGGGGTAATACTGACATAGCAATTGGCGACCGCAGAGAAGTCCGAATCAATTTCGTTAAATCCTGGCTTAGGGTCTGCGACTGCTTCTCCTGAGAGTCCAATCCAGAATACCTGACGACCACGCGGATCTATATGACTCGTCACCGGTTTAGACTGACGGCGGCGACTTTGATATGTCACTTTTTCACCCTGCAATTCAGTTACATCTGGAATATTGATATTAAAAATATGTCGCTCAGGCAGAACAGGCAAACCACGAGCAATAAAATCATGCACCCATTCGGCGGCCAACTGATAATCCTGAGGCTGCTGATAGCCACGTACATTCGGCCCACTCAGTGATACGGCAATCGCAGGATGTTTAGTTAAACGACCTTCAAAGCCCGCCCCGACTGTACCGGAATACAAGATATCATCTCCCAGATTTGCGCCGCTATTTATCCCGCTAACCACCAGGTCAAATTCAAAATCAAATAGCCCGTTCATAGCCAAGTAAACGCAATCTGCCGGCGTCCCATTAACCGCCCAGACATCAGGAGAAATCTGGATTGGGCGTAAAGGGCGGTCCAAAGTTAAGGCACTAGAAAAGCCACTGCGTTCACTTTCCGGTGCCACAATCACCACTCGCCCCAAAGGCTTTAGTGCTTGCGCCAAAGCCTGAATACCGGATGCAAACACCCCATCATCATTTGAAACTAAAATATTCACTAAAAAATCTCGTTACGCTAAAAAATGACTGACTAGGACATTTCATTGTATTAGTGCAGGAATTATATATATTTATTGCTCGACATCCATCTTTATAATATGTGGCTCAAGATGATTAAAAAATTCTCTTTATTTAGCGCTCTCACTTTAAGCTTGGCAGCATTTATTTCCCCTTCAGTCATGGCAAACGATCTGACTGTTGAAGAAAACAATACCATTGTAAAAGAAGATATTGCATCAGCACAGGTTATGGCTGAAGTTTGCCCGGCAATCATTGGTCAAAATCCAAAATTTAACAGCACCGTTGAACAATTGATCCAGTCTTATCTTGCAGACTACTCAGATAAAGGCATGAGCTATCAAAAGCTACAGGCAGACAGTGAATATAAATCTTTACTTGAAGAAGCACGTCAGGGTGCAAAGCAAACCAGCTCAGACGAGCAGAAAACTGTCTGTGAAGAAATGCTGAACTACCAAGGCTAAGCCAGCTAAATTTTCAAATAAGACGGTGTAAACATCGTCTTATTTTCTCTTACAGATTTATTCATAATTCTACAGCTTCGCTACATTTTCCCACTTTTCAATTTCAAAAATAAGTTTAAGCTAGGCAAATTATTGTTCTAAATCCATTTTTTGAGTTTTCAATGAAAAATCCAATATTCCAAGCTTTAACATTCTGCGCAATTTCTGCCGCCACTCTTTTGGGAACTTCTGCATTTGCAGCCGATGAAAACATTAATGTTACCCCAACTCAGCAAGTGACCAAACAGGAACTGGCAGCCATTTATGTTCTTTCAGAAATCTGTCCAAGCATGGTCAAAGACAAGTCACAGTTTAATCAGGGTTATACCAAGCTGGTGACTGAGTATATGCCGGGCCAGCGTAATCCGGTTGAAAGCTTAAACCAGATGGCTAAACAGAACGATTTCCGCAATATTCTGGCCGAAGCACAATCGGATGCCAAGAAAGCCGGCAAGAAAAAAAATCAGGTGATTTGTAATGAATTAACCACCTATAACAATTAAGCTGCTTTTCTGCCGATAACTTACAATACTTTTGAAATAAGACCGGGTTTCCCATAGAAGTCAGCCTAGCTTTGTCCTAAAATGCTAGGCTCTTCGTGCTTACATCAAGATATAGGAACCCACTAGAAATGACCCAAAAAACTGCCCTTGCTGCATTATTATTAGTTCCTAGTTTTAGCTTTGCAGCAACTGTCCTATCTGCACCACCAGAATTGAATAATAAATCCTACGTGCTAATGGACTACGAGACAGGGCAACTTCTCGCTTCAAAAAATGAAAATGAAAAATTAGCCCCTGCTTCAATGACCAAGATGATGACCAGTTACATCATCGAACAAAAACTATTGAGCGGTGAACTCACTGAAGATGAACAAGTGCGCATGAACGAGTCAGCATGGTGTCGCGGCAGTAGCGCGGAATCATGTATGTATGTACCTTTAAATGGTACGGCAACTGCACTTGAAATGCTTCGCGGGATTATTATTCAATCAGGGAATGATGCGTCGAAAGCCATGGCTGAACATATTGCAGGGAACGAGGGTACCTTTGCACATATGATGAACCAGGAAGCTAAACGTATTGGCATGACCAATACCAGCTTTGTGAACTCAACCGGTATGCCGGCTGAAGGTCATTATTCAACTGCCAAAGATATGGCAACGCTGGCACAACACATCATTAAAGACAGTTCTAAATATTATCCGATTTATGCGGAAAAAGAATTTACCTTTAATGGCATCAAGCAAGGTAACCGTAATGCCCTGCTATATACTGACCCGAGTGTAGATGGTTTAAAAACTGGCCACACTGATGAAGCTGGTTATTGTTTGACTACCTCATCAAAACGCGGTCCTACGCGTTTGATTTCAGTGATTTTTGGTGCACCAACCATGCAGGAACGTGCGACACAAACACGTGAATTGTTGGCTTGGGGTTATGCAAACTTCGAAACCAAAAATGTTCAACCGGCTAAACAGGTACTTGCTAAAGCCAAAGTCTGGTTTGGTAAGGAAGATGAAGTTCAGATCGGTCTTGCTGAAAACTTTAATGTGACTATGCCGAAAGGTCAGGCCAACGCGATTAAAACCCAGCTGGTGGTTCAGCCTAAACTGACTGCACCTTTACAGCCTGGTCAGGTCGTAGGTAAATACGTAGCGACTCTGGATGGTAAAGTAATTTCAGAAAAACCGTTGGTGGCTTTAAACGCGGTTGAAGAAGCTGGTTTCTTCGCACGTATGCTCGACCACATTAAACAATTCTTCTCAAACTTGTTCTAAGTTTAAATAGACTGTTTTAGTCTAGCACTAAGACCAAAGCACTCATTCAGATGGGTGCTTTTTATTTTATACTATGCACATGATCCTTAAACTTTTAATGAGCAGATCACCATGAGCCAAAACATTCGTTCTTATTTAGACACAACTCCACAAATTGATGAATCGTGTTATATCGATCCGATGGGAATCGTGGTCGGCGATGTGGTCTTGGCTGAAAATGTCTCTGTCTGGCCTTTTGCCGTGATTCGTGGTGATGTTAATTCGATCCGGATTGGTAAAAACTCGAATGTTCAGGATCATGCCATGTTGCATGTCAGTCATAAAAAAGCCGATAAACCGAATGGTTCGCCTTTGATCATTGGTGAAGATGTCACGATTGGCCATCATGTGACATTGCATGGTTGTACGATTGGTAATCGCGTATTAATCGGGATTAACAGCATTATTCTGGATGATGTCATCATTCCGGATGATGTGATGATTGGTGCAGGTACACTAGTTCCACCGGGCAAAGTTTTGGAAAGTGGTTGGCTCTATGTGGGCAGCCCTGCCAAAAAAGCGCGTCCGCTCACTGAAAAAGAAATGGCATTCTTGCCATATTCTGCACAAAATTATGTGAAAGTTTCAAATAACTATAAATAATGCTCAGTTTCGCATAAGAGATTTCATGTTAAATGAATTTCAGAACGTGTCGATGCGGTGCGTGAATCATAATCTCAGTCGGCTTTGTTGCACAAAGATTTGAAATGCAAAGCGCCCCTAATTGAGCCAAATTTAAGGCGTAACTTGGGTAAGTG